>JAQVGO010000096.1 GCA_028696715.1 Bacteroidales bacterium | reverse complement strand
AAGATGCCGCCAACGCCTTCCTCCAGTTGGTCAAAACTTTCGTCGATCGCCTTATCAGTTTTTTCATTGGCACGCTGATTGGTTTCGCGGTTGAGCTTCTTTTTGAGATCAATTTTTATTTGTGCCGTTGAGGAAACCGAAAATAAAAATGCCACAAACAGCACAAGCAGCCTGAAATATTTCATCCTGATTGGTTTTTAGTTAAACAATGAAGCAAATTTAGGCGGATGAAAGTGCTGCGCTGGCGCAAATTTGAGACTGACCCAAATACGTTTGAATTCGCAGGGTTTTAGGCGAAATTCGTCAGATCAGTCAAACTGGCTTGTTTCATGAAATAGCATACAATGATAAGATAAACCACTGTGATACAATATAGTATCTGGATATAAAAGCAGTTTTTTGGAGAAATTTTCTGAAACTAATCTGCTATGGCAGGTAATAAATTGGTCCTTCTACGCCCAGTGGCAGTCCGGCCCAAATCCAAATCAACAACATGGGAATACGTACCAAAGCAAAGGCAATGGCAAAGGGCAGCATCATCGAAATGAGTGTGCCAATGCCTACATCTTTCACGTATTTCTGGGCAAAAACAATCACCAACGGGAAATAGGGCAGAAGTGGCGTTAAAACATTAGAATAGGAATCACCAATGCGATAAGCGGCCTGTGTAGTTTCGGGCGAATAGCCCATCAGCATTAGCATCGGGACGAAAATTGGTGCCAGTAAAGCCCATTTAGCAGAGGCACTTCCCATGATCAGGTTCACAACGGAGGAAACCAGAATAAAGGCCACCAGCAGAGGGCCACCTGTTAGTCCGATGGCTTTGAGCACTTCAGAGCCTTTAACGGCCAGCACACTTCCCAGATGCGACCAGTTGAAATAGGCCACAAACTGTGAAGCAACAAAGGCGATCACAATATACAAACCCATGGTCGACATGCTTTTGGCCGTCATATCACTCACATCTTTGTCGGTTTTGATTGTTTTTGCCACGATACCATAAACCAGCCCGGCAATAAAGAAACCAATAAACATGATAGGCACCAGCGAATCATAGAAAGGACGGAGATCGCGCACGCCTGTAATCGGATCGACTTCGCCACGCATAAGTCCGTCGGCAGGAATAACAGTTAGCGCGATGAGTACAGAGAAGATTGCGGTTGCAAAAGCTGACCAGCCAAGCGCTTTTTTCTCTTGACGCGTTATTGCCGGTTGTTCTTCGATCGTGACACTGGAATCGGGTTTATAAGTCCCGAGGCGTGGAACGAGAATTTTTTCGGTTATCCATGTGCCGGCCAAGCCCACAAAAGGAACTGAAGCCGCCATCAGGTAATAATTAGAGAGAGGGTTCACCGTATAAGAAGGATCGAGAATCTGAGCAGCGGGCTCAGTAAAGGCAGCAATCATCGGGTCGAGGCCGGTAGGGAAGAGGTTGGCTCCAAAGCCTCCCGAAACGCCTGCAAAGGCAGCGCCAATTCCGGCAAGCGGATGCCGGCCCATGCCTAAAAAGATGGCTCCGCCAAGCGGAATTAACACTACATAACCGGCATCTGCAGCTATTGAACTGATCATTCCTGCAACAACAATTGAAAAGGTAATCAGCGAACGGGGCACACGCGAAACAAAAAGACGCAGTGCAACAGAAATCATTCCGGTATATTCAGCCACACCAATTCCCAGCATCACCACAAGCACCAAACCCAGCGGGGGAAACATGGCAAAGGTGGAAACCATCTTAGTCATGATGAGTTGAAAGCCATCGCGCGAAAGCAGGTTAAGCACTTCGATGGTGTCAACGGGATTGCCTTCTTTGTCGAGCAATCCGGCAGCTTTACCAGGATGATCAACTGTGATGCCGCCAAAAATCCACGAAAGCAGCAGCGTAAGCATCATCAGGATGAAAAATAGCGTTACGGGCTGCGGGAGTTTGTTGCCAATCACCTCAACCTTGTCGAGGGCGCGTTTCAGCAAGTCTTTTTTTGGTTTTTGTTGTGTCATGCGTTCAGGTTGATTTCGTTAGCATATCAGTATTGGGTGGCTAAAATAGCTTTTACAAAAGTTTGTAAACAGCGAAAGTGATCTGCAAGTTCAGAGTTCTTGATTGCAGCTGGCTAAACAGGAATTTTTTTGATCATCTAAAATTCTGTTATTCAATAGTTAAAGCTGGTTAAACAAGAGGTTGTTAAAAAAATCATAACGATGTTATCATTTCAGATTTGCTTGCTGAATAATGCATTTTTATAGACGTTGTAACCGATAACAGGATAATAAGTCAGCGAAGCTTCAATGGTAGGTTGACATGAAAAATGAATGAGATATTTTAATGGAAAGATTAACTTTGACAATGTAAAACAAAAAACCCGGCTTCATCACCAGCATAAAAAACTGGGAGAGGAATCACCGGGACTACAATGCAAAGATAGTACATTTATGGATAATAATGCAATAGTTGAAAAGATTATTTCGAAAGAAAGGCTTGAACCCTACTTGTATTACCACAAGAATGACCTTTCTAAAGCAATTGCTCACTATAAAAGCAACATTCTTATTTCTGAATCATTTTACCCTTTGCTTGCTGTATTAGAGATTGGATTAAGAAATTCCATAGATTATCAATTAACTAAAAGGTTTAACGATAAAGAATGGTATGACAATAAAGAATTTGTAAAAATTGCTACCAGATTTCAGATTGATAGATTATCACATGCAAGAACTAACATCTATTCGGAGAAGAAGGTAATAACGCCAGGAAGAATAATTTCAGAACTATCGTTTGGTTTTTGGACATCATTGTTCGACACGAAATTCGAAATGACTTTATGGAAAAACTTGAGATTATCGTTTCCAAGTTGTCCTAAGAATATTAGAAAAAGAAAGACAATGAGTTCTAAGTTTAACAGGATTAGAAAATTAAGGAATAGAATCTTTCATCACGAAGCAATTACATGGAATTTAAACGTTTTGAATTTATATAAAGACGAAATCATCCAAGGAATTGAGTGGTTGGATAAAGATTTACTGGAATGGATTGTTGAATTAAATCACGTTGAAGAAACCATTTCAAAGGTCAGAGAAACAATAGATTGAGGAAGCTATACCTAAGACTACAACTAGTGTTATGTCAACA
The DNA here is from genome assembly GCA_028696715.1 of Bacteroidales bacterium. GTDB lineage: Bacteria > Bacteroidota > Bacteroidia > Bacteroidales > F082 > UBA5536. The sequence continues at coordinate 7,039 of JAQVGO010000096.1, read as the reverse complement.
CTACTTTAGCCTGTTTCTACCCCGGCCTGCTGGTTATATTCAGAACAGCTATGCTTTGATAAACCCATTGCATACAGGGTTTTTGTAGCTGAATCAGGATATTCTGCATCAAATTGGTTTTTCCAATCGAAAAGAATTAACTTGCAGCCAATTTAGGAGTATCAAAAGCTTAACCCCGATTAAATCCGGAATTCTTATGACATCTATACCAGTGGAGCCTCTGCACGCGATCTTTGAAAATACCATTCGCCAAAACGCCGACCGGCAGGCATTTTCCGACTACGGATCATCTAGTTTCACCTACAGGCAGATTGCAGAGCAAATCATGCTGTTACATCGCATTTTCGAAGGAGCTAGTATCAAAAAGGGCGATAAGATTGCACTTTCGGGCCATAACAGTTCAGCCTGGGCGATTACTTTCCTGGGGATTCTCTCTTATGGAGCTGTGGTAGTGCCCATTTTGCCGGACTTCTCAACCGAAAATATCCACCATATCGTAAATCATTCTGATGCCAAACTGTTTTTTGCTTCTGCTTCGGTGCTGGGACGGATTGATCCGGAGCATCTTGCGAATCTTCAGGGAATCATAAGCCTGGTTGATATGCAAATAGCCCATGAAACAAAAAGCGGACTCAAATCTGTTATGGAAAAGGCCAGGCAGTCCATGTTTCAGCAGGGCGAGGTGTTGAAGATGATGCGGTTTGAACCCGTTCATCCGGATGAAGTTGCGGTGATATCCTATACCAGTGGTACTTCAGGATTTACGAAAGGAGTGATGTTACCACATCGCAGCCTTTGGTCCAACATTATTTTTGCCCAGGAGCATATGCCTTTAAATGCCGGCGATCAAATCGTATCTTTCCTTCCTTTGGCTCATGTATTTGGACTTTTATTTGAGTTTTTATTCCCTTTTACGATGGGTTGTCATGTGCATTTTCTAACTAAGGTGCCTTCACCGGCAGTTGTTACCAAAGCGTTTGGCGAAATCAAACCTCACCTGATATTGTCCGTCCCTCTGGTGATCGAAAAGATTTACAAAAAACGCATCCTGCCAAAGATTGACAAGCCGATGATGAAATTGCTGTTGAAAACACCTGTCATTCATGGAGTAATTGAGCAAAAGGTGAACAAAGCCCTTACTGAAACCTTTGGCGAGCGTTTTAGTGAAATCGTGATTGGCGGAGCACCGCTAAGTGAGGAAGTAGAGCAGTTTTTCCGTAAGATCGGATTTCGATATACTGTTGGCTATGGCATGACCGAATGCGGTCCATTGATCAGTTATACCGGTTACAAACAATCGAGGTTTCGCTCGGCGGGTAAGGTGGTTGACAGGATGCAAATCAGGATTCACAAGGAAGATCCTAAGTTGGAGACCGGTGAGGTGCAGGTGAAAGGTGATAATTTGATGCTGGGTTATTACAAAAATGATGCTGATACTAAAAAGGCATTCACTGATGATGGCTGGCTTCGCACCGGCGACCTGGGTTACCTTGACTCAGAGGGTTATCTTTACCTGAAAGGCCGCAGCAAAAATATGTTGCTGGGCCCATCGGGCCAAAATATTTATCCAGAGGAGCTTGAGGCTCGTATCATGAACTTGCCCTGTGTGGCTGAGTGTGTGGTGAAACAGCATAACGGAAAACTGGTAGCCATGATTTATCCCGACAGGGAAGCTATGGAATGTAGCCGGCTTGACTTCCCGGATATCGAAAACAAGATGAATGAAATGCTCAAACACCTTAACAGGGATTTACCTGCCTACGAGCAGATTACTAGTGTTGAGATTGTGGATGTGGAATTTGTGAAAACCCCGAAGAAAAATATCAAACGTTATTTATACACCTGATGCTTTGATTTTGTTTCTCTCTGCTGAGGTTTGATGGGAGGGTAGCTTTTTTTAATGAGACACAGGGATGCCAACTTTTTGTTGAGCGGAAATTGTTGATTTGTTTAGGTCATGGGGTCTTTTTTAAAGGATAACAATCCAACAAGTTTGATAATACTTAAAAAAGCTTAACTTTGCAGCGATAATACACAATAGGGGTGCCTTTGCCCGCCAGGAAGCGGGATGAAAGACAGGCTGAGATCAAACCCTTTGAACCTGGACGGATAATGCCGGCGTAGGGAACAAGCGAATCTCACATTTTCCTCTATTGATTTAAATGTTTAACAATTAAATCAAAGAGTTATGTTCAACAAAATCATTCTTTTCGCCTTAGCAATGCTGCCTTTAGGACTTGCAGCGCAATTCACCCTGCAGGGAGATGTTATCACGGCTGATGGTCGCGAAGCACTGGCAGGAGCTCATCTCACACTTAATCCCGGGAATCAACATCTGGTTACAGATGCTCACGGGAAGTTTGAGTTTAAAAACCTCAAGACAGGCACTTATGTACTTAATGTAAGTTTTATCGGCTTCGAAAATGAAGTCGAAGAGATTCATTTACAGCAGGATGAAACCCTTTCCTTTGTGTTGAAGCCAGCGGCTTTTTTACAGGATGAGGTCGTTGTGCGTGCTTCACGTCCTGAGCCTAAAACACCTTTGACCTACAGCGTGGTAGATGCTGCTGATTTAAGAGAGAAAAATGGCGGGGCAGATCTGCCCTACCTGCTTCAGCAAACGCCCTCGCTGGTTGTAAGTTCAGATGCCGGAACAGGAATCGGCTATACCAGTCTAAGGATCAGAGGAACAGATATTACACGCATCAATGTGACTATGAATGGGGTGCCGGTGAACGATCCCGAATCGCATGGAGTTTTCTTTGTTAACCTGCCCGATTTTGCTGCTTCGGTGGATAATATTCATATTCAACGGGGAGTTGGAACATCAGCCAACGGAGCTGCTGCATTCGGTGCCAGCCTCAACATCAAAACAGAGGCTCCCTCTGCCATTGCCTATGCCCGCCTGGAATCGCAGGCAGGTTCGTTTAATACTTTTCGCAACAGTCTGAGCTTTTCTACCGGACGCAGTTCAAAAGGTTTTGTGCTGGATGGCAGGTTAAGTCGCATCACCTCAGACGGCTATGTTGACAGAGCCTCGGCCGACCTGAAATCTTATTACCTCTCTGGCTCATGGTCAAATGCACAAACCTTGGTAAAACTCATTGCCACAAGTGGTAAGGAAACCACCTATCAGGCCTGGAACGGGGTGCCAAAAGACAGCTTAAAAACTACTTCCGGCAGACGGTATAATCCTTCTGGTGAGATGGTTAACAGTGATGGCGATTTCATTGGGTATTATCAAAACCAAACTGATAACTACCAGCAGGATTATTATCAATTTCATATCGCTCATCAGTTTACAAGCTATACCAGCCTTAGCGGAACAGCATTTCTTACAAAGGGAAAAGGCTATTACGAAAGCTGGAAAAACCAACAAAAGTTCAGCGATTTTGATCTGCCGGATGTTGTTATTGGATTGGATACTATCAGTCGTACCGATCTGGTGCAGCAAAAATGGCTCGACAACGATTTTTATGGTTTCAACCTGGCATTACGACATGAAAAAGGACGTTTGAATGGCACATTTGGCGTGGGCTGGAATCAATATGACGGCAATCATTATGGCTATATCAGCTGGGCAAGGTACGCCTCTGCAAGCACCAACGAAAAACCCTGGTACACTAATACTAGTTTGAAAAATGATTTTAATGTATATCTAAAAGGACTCTACAAACTGAGCAGCTCACTGAGTGCTTTTATTGACATGCAATACCGCCATATTGATTATCAGATGAAAGGCATCCACGACGACCTGAGGGATATCAGTCAGCAGCATACCTTTGATTTCTTTAATCCCAAAGCAGGTTTGTTCTACACAATTAGCAGCCGCAGTGAAGCCTATGCCTCAATTGCCGTTTCTCATCGCGAACCCAACCGTTCCGTGTATCGTGATGCCGATCCCGGACAGCAGATAGAACATGAGCAATTGGTCAATCTGGAGGTGGGGTATGGCTTCCAGTCATCCAAACTGAAGTTGAATTCGAATGTCTATTTTATGCGCTACAACAACCAATTGGTGTTAACGGGCAAGATAAACTATGTGGGAGCTCCTATCCTTACCAATGTGCCTGAAAGTTATCGGTTGGGAATTGAAAACAGCCTGGAATATAGCATTAGCCGCAGGATTAGTGTGGGTGGACACCTCAGCCTGAGCAGCAATAAAATCCTGAACTATATCCATTATGTTGATAACTGGAACTATTGGGACGATCCTGATAATCAGCCCTATCAGTACACTTACGAGATGGGTACAACGGATATCTCATTTTCCCCTTCAGTGGTTGGTGGTTTCACGCTGGGCATTTTGCCTTTTGATGGCTTCGCAATCGACCTGTCCGGAAGTTATGTCAGCCGGCAGTATCTGGACAACACATCCAACAAGGATAGAAGTCTCGACCCATATTTTGTCACAAATGCCAATATCCGTTACGAAATTCCACAGACTTTATTTAAAAAGCTTGAACTTAAGCTTCAACTCAACAATCTCACCAGCCGCTGGTACGAAACAAATGGGTGGGTATATCAGTATGTGCTTGATGATGAAGAATATACTTTGGATGGGTATTTTCCGCAAGCATTGCTGCATGGGGTTGTCGGAATTACGGTAATGTTCTGATTTAGTTCAATTCAAATATAAATCCGGCCTGATTTTCTCAAGCCGGATTTTTTTATCTGGTTAAAATCTCATAGGTCTTAAAGCTGCTTTTCATGGGAGGTTCCTGCCCGTTTTTCACGGCTTCCTCAATATCCTGAAAGCCTCTTCTATGCCCCTGGATAAAAGCCTCTGATGAGGTCCAGGCTTTGAAGTTGTCTTCACTTTCCCAATGACTTACAATCAGATATTCCGATTGTTGGTCGTTGGGTTTGAGCACATACATATGCTGAAAACCCGGCATGGTATCAATGGCACCGGCCCTGGTAGAAAATAGTTCTTCAAAACGGCTTTTGTAGCTTTCCTGACAGCTGATATAATTTATTGCAACAAACATTTTTTATGGATTAGTTGAAAACGAAATGAATTGTATGGCAAAAAAAACCGAAATGCCAATCAGCAACCATCCCCTAATTTAGGTATTTTGAGGCAATCTGATTATTAATACCTGAACACAATTTAGCAGCAAAATACGCATGAAGGATTTTTTTCAAGATTTTTTCTACTTTTATCCTTTAAAAGGCTTTTATTTGAACTTCAAATCAAGCTGAATACTAACAATCAAATTCCTATATTTATGGTACCACAAATTTCCACCCTGGGTGGCTATATCTTTGAATATCAAAAAAGTGTAACTAATCCAACGGGTTTTTGGGCGCATGTTGCTGATAGTTTTTTTTGGCGAAAAAAATGGGATTGCGTCCTCGACTGGGATTTTGAGAAAGCCCGCGTGGAATGGTATTCAGGTGCTAAGTTGAACATCACAGAAAATATTTTTGAGCGACATCTGTTTTATCGGGGCAATCAAAAGGCTTTGATCTGGGAGCCTAACGATCCTTCGGAGCCTGTGAGGGAATTGACGTATCAACAGCTTTTTGATGAAGTAAAACGCTTCTCGAATGCGCTGTTGCGAGCCGGCGTCAAAAAAGGCGATCGGGTCGGGATTTATCTGCCGATGGTTCCCGAATTGGTTATCGCTATGCTGGCTTGCGCAAGGATTGGAGCCATTCATTCTATTGTTTTTGCCGGTTTTTCGGCACAGTCACTTTCTGATCGGATGCTGGATGCCGGTGCCACCGTTTTGATCACTGCTGATGGAGGTTTTAGGGGAAATAAAATTACACCACTCAAAGCCATCGCCGATGAAGCCATGGAAGGCTGTAATTGCGTGAAACAAGCAATCGTGTTGAAGAGAACAGGCGAAAAAGTAGAGATGAAAGCCGGAAGAGACATCTGGTGGGATGATTTTGTAGCCGGCGTTTCTACTGAAAATCAGGCAGAAATACTGGATGCTGAAGACCCGCTTTTTATTCTTTACACCAGCGGATCAACCGGAAAACCCAAAGGACTGGTGCACACCACTGCCGGTTATATGGTTTATACGGCATACACTTTCAGAAATGTGTTTCAGTATGGCGATGGCGATGTTTATTTCTGTAGTGCTGATATTGGCTGGATCACCGGACACAGTTACCTGGTTTATGGCCCCTTGCTGAATGGTGCTACCAGTCTGATGTTCGAAGGTGTGCCCACCTGGCCTGATGCCGGACGTTATTGGGAGATTGTGGACAAGCATAAGGTGAATCAGTTTTATACTGCTCCAACGGCCATCCGGTCCCTGATGGCACTGGGGATGGAATGGCTTGATGGCAAGCATCTTTCGAGCCTCAAAGTGCTGGGAACTGTGGGTGAGCCAATAAACGAAGAAGCCTGGCACTGGTATCACGATCATATCGGCAAAAACCGGTGCCCCATTGTGGATACCTGGTGGCAAACCGAAACCGGAGGAATGATGATCAGTCCGCTGGCAGGCATCACACCCACCAAACCTTCTTATGCCACCATGCCGTTGATGGGCATACAGCCTGTTATCGTTGATCCTGAAGGTAAGGAACTTACGGGAAACAGCGTGGAAGGTAACCTTTGCATTAAATATCCCTGGCCCGGAATAGCACGCACCATCTGGGGCGATCATGAGCGTTTTACTCAAACGTATTTTTCAACCTATAAAAAGTTATATTTCACCGGCGATGGCGTAAAACGTGATGAAGATGGTTATTATCGTATCCTGGGCAGGGTGGATGATGTGATCAACGTCTCTGGTCATCGGATGGGAACAGCGGAAATTGAGAATGCTATCAACGAACACCCGCTGGTGAGCGAATCGGCTGTGGTAGGTTATCCCCACGATATCAAAGGACAGGGCATCTATGCCTATGTGGTTTGTACCGATTTTAGTACGGGAGGCGAAGAGGGAATCAAGCATTCGGTGCTGATTGCTGTTTCTAAGCTGATCGGTCCGTTTGCCAAACCAGATAAGATTCAGATTGTGAGTGGTTTGCCTAAAACTCGGTCAGGAAAGATTATGCGCCGTATCTTGCGCAA
>JAQVGO010000095.1 GCA_028696715.1 Bacteroidales bacterium | reverse complement strand
GGACAAAAAAAAAGAGGCGGGAACCACTCCGCCTCTCTGAACCAAAAACCAAAATTTATGAAAACCTTTTTACGCACAATGTATTACATAAATTCTTGGTAAACCAAAATTACATGGGATTGTTAAGAACTGATGCAAAAATATATCAAAAAAATCCGTTGTGGTGTTAATGAAATCTAACAGTTGTTAACAATTGTTAATGGCCTGTTATTCATGCAGATGAATGCGCTAATTTTGCTTTATGAATAAACAGCTGATAGCCGGAATTATTGTTGTGATGACCATCGCGTTGATTGGGTTGATGGGCATACAGGTGTATTGGATTGGCGATGCTGTTAAGGTAAAGGAAGCCACCTTTGTACGCGATGTGAATCAGGCTATTTCGCACGTTGTGGTCACACTCGAAAAGGAGGAGATGCAGCGGCAGTTTCAGCGGCAGCTACAATTGATGAACCGGCGTGCCAATATCCTTTCGGCTTATGATTCGGTTAGTCAAAGCCTGATGAGCGAGTTGCAAAATCCCATGACCATTGCCGAATATCAGGCTTTTCTTCGGAAAACAGTGATTGCCCAGGACATGATACAGGACATGATTTTAGGATACAGGCAGGCTTCTTCCGAAGGAAATGAGTTGAATCCTGTGCGTATCGATTCGATGATCAGAACAGCACTCAACCGACATGGCATTAACACAACCTATGAATTCGGTATCTACAGCCCGGCCCGCAACGCCATGCTGGTTCAAAAAAGTGGTCGTTATCCGCAGCAGCTGCTCACCGAAGGTTTTGCTTTTGAGCTTTATCCCACGCTGGCCAGCCCCAGGAAAGCCCAGCAACTGCTGATGTATTTCCCAAACGAGAAACGCTTTTTAATGAGTCAGTTATGGGATCTTTTGGGTATCTCGGGTTTGTTGATTTTGATTATTATCCTAAGCTTCTCGGCAACGATTTTCACTATCATCCGTCAGAAGAAATTGTCGGAAATGAAGAGCGACTTTGTTAACAATATGACGCACGAATTCAAAACACCTATCGCAACGATTGGCCTGGCCTGTGAGGCTTTGCGCGATCGCGATGTGGCCAAATCAGAGGATTTGTACTCAACCTATATCAGCATGATCAACGAGGAGAACAGAAGGCTGGGCACTATGGCCGAGCGAATTTTGCAATCGGCAGTGATGGAAAAGGGGGAGCTGCGTTTGCACAAGGAATCCGTTGATCTGCATGAGATTGTGCTGGATGCCGTGAAATCAAAAAAATTACAGGCTGATCAAAAGCTGGGAGAAATTTTTACGGATCTTGGTGCAGAAACCACTTTGGTTGAGGGCGACAAGGTTCACCTGAAAAATGTGGTTTTGAACCTGCTAGATAATGCAATCAAATATACCGAAAGCAAACCTCAAATCAAGGTGCACACACGTAATATCCCTCATGCCATCGAGATCAGTGTGCAGGATAATGGCCCGGGCATCAGCAAAGCCAATCAAAAGCGTATCTTTGAAAAATTATACCGCATCCCCACAGGCAATATACACAATGTGAAAGGCTTTGGATTAGGGCTTAGTTATGTAAAGGGCGTTGTGGAACAGCATGGCGGAACAATCAATTTGAACAGTGAACTTAAAAAAGGATCGACATTTTTTATCCGGTTGCCACTCAATGGCGCAGCATTAAAATCATAAAGCTATGGAACAACAGATCAGGGTTTTATTAACGGAGGACGACAAAAATCTGGGTACTATCCTCAAAGCCTATCTCGAAGCAAAAGGTTTCCCAACGGTATTATGCACCGATGGACAGGAAGGTCTTGAACGATTTAAAAGAGAGGATTTTCAGTTTTGCATACTGGACGTGATGATGCCGGTGATGGATGGCTTTGCGCTGGCAGCCGAGATCAGGAAGCTGGATCAGAAAGTGCCTTTGTTGTTTTTGACAGCCAAAACTTTGCAGGACGACAAGCTTCAGGGGTTTGAACTGGGGGCAGATGATTACCTCACCAAACCTTTTAGCATGGAAGAGCTTTTGATGCGTATGAAAGCCATTTTGCGCCGATCGGCCGAAGATACGGTGCGTCCAACCCATTTTGAATTGGGTGATTTTACCTTCGATTACAACCGTCAGCTGCTGATGAAAGGAAATGATGAGAGCAAACTCACTTCCAAAGAGGCTGAACTACTGAGGCTTTTGTGTGAAAATATGAATAAGGTACTCGACCGGTCTGTGGCTTTAAACAAAATCTGGTTTGACGATTCCTATTTTAATGCGCGCTCAATGGATGTTTACATTACCAAGCTGCGCAAATATTTCAAAAACGATCCGAAGATCGAATTAATGAATGTGCATGGCGTTGGTTTTAAATTGGTTGTGAACGATTAACGTCCATTCAGACTTACTTTTTCGGGAAGGTTAATGTTTTTGGAGGCAGGAAAAAGCTCGTAGCTTGTGTCGTTGATGATGTTCCAAAAATTGTCTGAGCCCGGCCCTCTGTCTTTGTTGGTAAGTACAATCAACGTCTTTTGTTGCCGCATATCACGCAGGAAAAAAGTGCGGAATCCCTTCCACCAGCCATAATGGTAAACAGTGCTGTCGGCATTGCCCCGAATGCGCCAGCCAAAGCCATAATTATCTGCCCTCCGGCGATGGCGCGGACTTCCAGGCGCAAAAGCCTCTTTGAGCAGGCTATCGTGAACCAATAATCCATAATCCAGTGCCAGATTGAATTTATAAAGGTCTTCCACAGTCGAAAACATGTTTTTATCGCCCATCACCCCATTCAAATAGTCGTTGCGCACTTTTATGGCCCGCCAGCCGCGATGATCGTAGCCCGGCACTCCAATTTCGATATAAGCCGAAACAACGGTATCTCCCCGCATATTGTAAATCTGCGAGTGATTCATCCCAATTGGTTTAAAAACGCGTGCCTCCATAAAGTCTTCAAAGTGTTGGCCACTAACGCGCTCCACAATTGTTGCCAGTAATGCATAATTGGTATTGCAATAGTGGAAGCCACGATCAGGCTGAAAATAGGGCGACGGCTGATGTTTTACAAAAAGATCTATCATCTTTTCATTCGTCAGGGGAATGGTTTTATCTGTCCATTTTTCATGGGCCAGCGACTGATAGCGCGATAAACCTGAGCGATGGTTAAGCAACTGCCTCACAGTAACGCCTTCGTATGGCCATTCCGGAATGTAGTTTCTGATGTCCACATCATATTCCAAAAGACCATCCTGCCGCAGGATCATCACTGCCATGGCGGTAAACATTTTGGAAACGGAAGCCAGTTCAAACTGACTGTCGAGCTGCAAGGAATCTCTTTTGCGACGCACATCGGCAAAGCCATATGCTTTTTCAAAAACTAATCGTCCTTTCTCGCTATATAAAACCGCTCCGTTGAATCCTGTAAGCCTTACCAAGCGTTTGAAAATACTGTCGAGCTGATGTTGTTTACGACTTATAAGTACCTGATCCATATCCAGATACAAACTATCCGGCACAAGCAACGGGATGGTATCAATGGCATGGACTACCCGCTCGTTTTTAGAGGAAGTGGGTTTGCAACTGCTTGTAAACAAGACAGTAAATATCAGTAGAAATGAAAATATCCTGAGTCTCCAAAGTACCATTACATCAAGCAAAATGTAGAAAAACACCCTGCAAAAGTACAATTTGAAAGCTAAACTAATGGTGCAAATTAGCCATCGGCAGGCTTTTCATTAGGAATTTTTAGGAAAAATTACGTAAAACAGAATTAAAGGTCTTGAATTAAGACATTTAATTTTTCTGAGATTTTGCAGGCTATTTCGGTGAGTCTTTCATTGCCGATCTGTTTTATTATTTCTGCCGGATCCATTGCGGCAACTTCTACCTTGCCCTCAGCCTGTTCGATTACCACTACATTGCAGGGGAGCAAAACGCCAAGTTGTTCTTCAAGACCCAGCGCTTCGAAGGCAAAATTTGGGTTGCATGCTCCCAGAATGGTATAGCGTTTATAGTCAACGCCTAATTTTTCCTTGAAGGTTTTGTCTAGATGAATAGTGCTCACGATACCAAATCCAATATTTTTGAGAGCCGCTTCGAGGCGTGTGATCAGTTGATCATAATCTTCGTTCAATGTTTTACTGAAAGCGTATTTCATAATCGGTTTTTATCATTAAACCAATAGAAAGGCAGTTTTGTTTTAAGTCAACATCACTCTCCTTCCTGAATCAGCTGAAATCCTCCGGATATCAGTATTTTAGCATCTTCAGCAAAATCATTAAAGTTTAATAATTCAACAAATCCATCAGCACTATCACCGGTGAGGGCATGTTTTTTCTCGAAATACCAGTTTCCATTCTCTTCACTTTTGAGCAGGAGGAGGTATTTTTTTTCGTCAGATTCTAAAAACGCCGATTCAGGAAGTGCTTTTTTCTGCACGCTTTCAAGTTGAATATAAGCGTGTAAAAACATGCCGGGCATTAAAATCGTTTCCGAATCAGGGAGTAGGTGTGCAAAAACTTTAACCGTGCGGTTGTAGGCATCAATCTCGCGTCCGATTCCCTGAATATTTCCCTTGATCGGTATATGATGATTTTCAGGTAAATAAGCCAATAGCGAGGATCCCTGCTTCAGTTTATGAACATCTTTTTCAAAAACATCCAGCTTCAGGCGTAGCTTGCTCAGGTCAACCAAACGCATAAGCTGGTCTTCGGGATTGACCCACTGGCCTTTGCGGCAGCTGATGTCAGCGATATGCCCGTCCATTAAGGCTTTGATGGCCAGCGTGGCACTGATTTGATGCGCATCAACTTTTTCGGGATCAATCTGAATCAAACTGAGGTTTTCGGCTAGCGCTTGTTGCATTGCTACTGCCGAAAGGTAAGCGGCTTCTGCCATTTGCAATTCGCTGGTGGAAGCAATCTGATCTTCGGCCAGGTTTTTCTTCCGCATCCATTGCTCTCTGAGTTTGTTCACTTCAAAGCCAGCTTCGAGGTAGGCGCGCTGCATTTCAACAAATTCGGGGTTTTCGAGCTTAACTAAAGTTTGTCCTTTGCGCACTTTTTGTCCGGTTTCAACATTGATTTCCAGTATTCGTCCGCCTTTCATACTGTTCACCAGCTGTTCGCTGTTTGGAGATGTTTCGAGGTAGCCGTTGGCATTCACCTGCTGACTAAAGTTTTGAGTTGAAATGGAACCCAGCTGTGCATTCGTTTCCTTGATTTGTTCGGCTGTAAGCTCAATCAATTCATTTTCTGCAAGGTCGATTTCGGTCGTTTGCGTCTCGCAGGAGACGAATGCCATGCTTAGTATCCAAAAGCCTAAAAATGCTAAATTATTCGTTTTAAATTTCATTGTACTATGGTGTAAAATAGTTGATTGATAACACAATACGATTGTACTCATGTAGCCATTCGAGCTGGCTTTGGCGGATGCGAATCGATTCGCGCATCAGCTGTAAATAGGCAAGCATACTGATTTCACCTTGCTCAAGACTTTTCACGGCCGTCGTTTGTAGTTCGTTAGCCAGTGGCTGCCATTCGTTGGTGTAGCTGTCGAGGTTAGCCGCTGCCTGCTCCAGCTGGCTGTAAAGCTGTTCCAGTTCTTGTTTCCAGGCAAACTTGAGGCGTTCCTGTTCAGCTGCAAGGATTTCCGTTTGGATGCGGGCAGATTTGTTTTGGGCATTTTGCCCGAAGAACAGCAAGGGAAGGTCTAATCCAACTTGAAAGCCATTGTAAACTTTGGAATCTGCTCCCGAATTAGTTCCGGTGAAATACTCCAATTGCAGGTCGGGAAGCATTTGTCGGCGACTGATTTTATGCTGCTGTTCACTGATACGAAGATCTTTTTCGAGCAGGCCATACCAGGAAGCCGAACGGCTGGAATCGATCAGCACAATTGGCTTGTATTCCGCTGTAGCTGGCAAAAATAAGGTATCGGTTTGCATCAGCGATGCCAATTGCTGCTGTGCCAGTTTGAGGTTTTTGTTGATCAGTTGAAGCTGATTTTCTATTTCAGAACGGCTGGCACGCGCCTGCAGCAGCTCAACACGGGTGCTTTCTCCACTTTCTACGCGCCGTTGCACTGCAAATTGTAATCGCTGGTAAAGGCTGTCGAGCTGATGAAAATGGCGTTGCAATTCCAGCTGATAGCTAAGATCGTAATAGGCCAGCGAAACTTCTTTTTGAAGTCGTTTTTTCGTGAGCTCAAACGTCATTACACGTCTGTCGGTTACCAGCCCTGCGAGCTTATTTTTTCCGGCATAAACACCCGGAAAAGCAAAGCTCTGCTGAATGCCCCATATCTTGAGTGGCAGTCCGTTATCGGCAATATTATTTTCATCGTAATTGTAATAAACTGCCGTTTTAGGGAAATCGAAAGCCGCTGTTTTGCCCAGCCTGGCCTGATCAACACTCAGTGCGGCAGCCTTTAATCCGGCATGACGCTCCAGGCTTTTTTGCATGGCCTGTTCCAGATTGATTTTTTCCTGGCTCATGGCTTGCCACGGAATAGCAAACAACGATAGCAGTAAAAGCACTATCGCAGAATTTTTCATCGCAGGAAGTTCAAGTTTTTTACGTTCAAAAAGACAAAATAGCACAGGCAAAACGATGAGCGTGAGTAATGTAGCCGTGATCAAACCTCCAACGACTACCGTTGCCAGCGGACGCTGCACTTCGGCACCGGCCGAGGTAGAAATCGCCATGGGCAAAAAACCAAGTGCTGCAGCCGAAGCTGTTAACAACACAGGCCGCAAGCGTTCGGAGGTGCCTTTGATGATCAGCTCCCGCACAGATTTGATGCTGCTGTCTTTTTGTAATTCTTTAAAATGTTCGATGAGCACTATGCCGTTGAGTACCGCAATACCAAATAAAGCAATGAAACCTATTCCGGCAGAGATGCTAAAGGGCAGATCGCGGAAATAGAGCAGCAAAATGCCACCAACTGCCGATAGCGGAATGGCTGTGTAAACAAGCAACGCTTCACGTAACGAATTAAATGCCAGATGCAACAACACAAAGATGAGCAATAAAGCAATAGGAACAGCTATCATCAGGCGGTTGCGTGCCGAACGCAGATTTTCGAACTGTCCGCCATAGGTGATGGCATAGCCAGTGGGCAGATTGATATGCTGATCAATCAATGCACGCACATCGTCAACCACCGATTCCAGATCTCTGCCACGCACGTTTACCCCTACCACAATGCGTCTTCGGGTGTCGTCGCGGGAGATTTTGGCCGGGCCTTTTGAAAAGTTCACTTTAGCCACTTCGTGCAATGGAACCTGATGCCCGTTGGACATGGGAATTAAAGTGTTGCGCAGGTTTTCAATGCCATTTCTGTAGTCGTTTTGGTAGCGAATAACCAGATCGAAGCGTTTTTCTCCCTCAAAGATTTCGCCTGCTTTTAGTCCGGCAAAAGCCATAGAAATCACCCGGTTTACATCGTCAACGGTTAAGCCATAGATTGCCAGTTTGTTGAGGTCGTACTTCACTGTCATTTCTGGCAGTCCGGCCACTTTTTCCACCACCACATCCGAAGCACCTTCCACTGGCGAGATCAGATTTTTGATCCGCTGCGCCAGCTGGTTAAGTTGATTGAGGTCTTCACCAAAAATCTTGATTGCCAAATCGGCCCTTGTTCCTGTGACCAGTTCATTGAAGCGCATCTCGATAGGTTGTGTAAATTCATAGTCAATTCCCGGAATAACCGAAAGCGCTTCCTTGAAACGATTGGCCAATTCATCCTTGCTGGCAGCCGTAACCCATTCGGATGGCGGTTTAAGCGTGATGATGATATCGCACTCTTCCATCGACATGGGATCGGTGGGTACTTCGGCTGCACCAATACGGCTTACGACTTGTTTTACTTCGGGAAATGTTTTCAGGATTTCTTCCATCCTTGTGGTAAGGGCAATGGTGTTGCTGAGTGTGGTTCCGGTTTTCAGCACCGGCTGGATCACGAAATCGCCTTCATCCAGTGTAGGAATAAACTCTCCGCCCATCCTGCTGAAGATGAAAATTGAAGCTGCCAATAATAACACCGTCAGACTCAGCACTATTTTTTTGTGCGAAAGTGCCCAGCTGATGGACGGTTCGTATAATCTATTCAGGAATCCGATCAAGTGTGTAGAAATATTTTTTTGCTTTTTGGCCGGCTTCAAAAAGAGGGATGACATGACTGGCACATAAGTAAAGCCCAAAAACATTGTTCCCAACAAGGCGAATGTAAACACCTGTGCCATAGGTCTAAACATCTTACCTTCGATTCCTGATAAGGATAAAATGGGAATAAAAACGATGATGATGATCATCTGTCCAAAAAGTGCTGATCTGGTTAGTTTTCCGGCTCCTTCCAAGGTGATTTTATCGATCAGTTGTTGTTGTTCCTTTCCTTTGAGGTTTAGGATTTTATCCCTGTTTTTACTAATCTGGAAGGCAATAAATTCAACAATAATCACTGCTCCATCAATGATAATTCCAAAGTCGATAGCGCCAAGGCTCATCAGGTTGGCATCCACATCAAACAGGTACATCATGCTGAGGGCAAAGAGCAGACTGAGTGGGATCACAGAGGCTACCACCAGTCCGGAACGTATATTACCGAGCAGCAAAACCACCACAAATATCACAATCAAACAACCCAGGATCAGGTTTTCGGCAATGGTATTGGTTGTTTTTTTTATCAGCTCGCTGCGCTCCAAAAATCCGTTGATATGTATGCCTTCGGGCAGGCTTTTCTGTACTTCAGCTACACGTTCTTTTACATCCCTGATCACTTCATCCGAGTTAGCATCCTTCAGCATCATCACCTGTCCGAGTATTTTTTCGCCCTCGCCATTGGCTGTGATCGCCCCAAAACGGGTGGCATGTCCGAATTGTACCTCAGCAATGTCTTTTACACGGATGATTACGCCGTCTCTGTTGCGTACTACAATATTTTCAAGATCTTCGACCGAGGTAGCCAAACCCTCGCCACGGATGAAATAACTCTGATTTTGTTTTTCGATATAACCACCTCCTACCACGGAGTTATTGGTTTCGAGGGCGCTATATACCTCGCCAATGCTGATGTCCATGGCGTGGAGCACTTCGGGGTTTATGGCCACTTCATATTGCTTGAGAAAACCGCCCCAGGTATTCACTTCCACCACGCCTGGAATCCCTGATAGCTGCCGGCGCACAATCCAATCCTGAATGGTTCGTAGTTCGCTTACCGAATAAACGTCTTTGTAAGCAGGTTCTACTTCGAGGATGTACTGATAAATCTCGCCAAGCCCTGTGGTGATAGGCCCCATAAAGGGCTTGCCAAAACCGGCAGGGATATTTTCTGCGGCTACTGAAAGTTGTTCGGTAATCAACTGCCGGGGCAGATAGGTTCCCATTTTGTCTTCAAAAACAAGCGTAACAACCGATAATCCAAACTTGGAAATTGAGCGAATCTCAACGAGGCCGGGCAAATTTGCCATCGACAATTCAACGGGATAGGTGATAAAACGTTCTACATCCAAAGTAGAAAGATTGCGGGAAGTAGTGATAACCTGCACCTGATTATTGGTAACATCAGGCACGGCACCAATGGGAATATGAGTAAGTGAAAATAGCCCGAAACCAGCCATGGTGGCGGTGATGAGTAAAACAATGAGTTTGTTTTTCAGGCTTAAGTCAATTATCCTGTGTAGCATAATTTGGTTTAATCTATTGTAATGAGTAGTCTTCCATTGATAATCTTACCTACAAAGTGATAGATGTATCCTGCAAAAATATCGGAGGCAAAAATATAGAAACAAAACTATTTTACTCCCTTTAAATTCTTTTAATTAGATTAAAAACAAGTTAAAATATTATTTAGAGTCAATCTAAATTAGCTGTGGCTTTACCTAATCTTAAGATTAGAAGCTTTATCAATAAAGTTTTACGTAATTAAATACCAGATAGATACAATGGTTTAATTGTTTTGGAGTATTTGTAAAAAAATGCATCCCATAAAATTTCTTTATAAGTTAAAGGTTTTGTTTAGTAGTTTTAAAGTCTAAAAGTAGCACAAAACATTGCTATGAGACATTTTAGAATGGTTATTAATCTCACCTATGTAGTTGTAACAGTTGTGATAACAGCATGGGTTGCTTTGGTGGCGTATGATTATTATATGACACCGCTGGAGTCGAGGTTTTTTCATGATTTGCATCAGGATTTTAAACCCAGTGGTGCGCTGGGTCATGGCTTGGGAATCATAGGATCATTGTTGATGATTATTGGCGTTGGGTC
>JAQVGO010000094.1 GCA_028696715.1 Bacteroidales bacterium | reverse complement strand
GTGATTGGCCGCGATGATGAAATCCGAAGGGTTTTGCAGATACTCTCGCGCCGAACCAAAAACAACCCCATTTTGATTGGCGAACCAGGCGTTGGGAAAACGGCTATTGCCGAAGGTTTGGCTCATCGCATTATCAATGGCGATGTGCCCGAAAACCTGAAAAGCAAGCAGATTTACTCGCTTGATATGGGGTCTTTGGTTGCCGGTGCGATGTATAAAGGTGAATTTGAGGAACGCCTGAAAAGTGTTGTTCGGGAGGTGATTGGATCTGAAGGAGCAGTGGTTTTGTTTATTGATGAGATTCACACCCTGATCGGAGCAGGCAAGGGCGAAGGAGCCATGGATGCCGCCAACATACTGAAACCTGCTTTGGCACGTGGCGAGTTACGCGCTATTGGCGCCACAACACTCAAGGAATACCAGAAATATTTTGAGAAAGACAAAGCACTCGAACGTCGGTTTCAATTGGTGATGGTTAACGAGCCCGACACAGAAGATGCCGTTTCTATCCTTCGTGGCCTGAAAGAACGCTACGAAAGTCATCATAAGGTTCGTATCCTTGACGAAGCCGTGATTGCTTCGGTTGAGCTTTCGCAACGCTATATCAGCGATCGTTTTTTGCCGGATAAAGCCATCGACCTGATTGATGAGGCTGCATCTCGTTTGAGACTGCAAATCAATTCATTACCTGAAGATTTGGAAACGATAGAACGCAGGATCAGACAATTGGAAATTGAACGCGAAGCCATCCGTCGCGAAAAAGACCAGCCCAAACTGGATATCATTTCAAAAACGATTGCCGAGCTCTCGGACGAACGCAATGAAATTCGTGCCCGTTGGGAAGCTGAAAAAACGCTGGTCGAAAAGATTCAACAGGAAAAGAAAAACATCGAACAGTTTAAGCTGGAGGCCGAACAAGCCGAGCGCGATGGCGATTTTGGTCGTGTGGCCGAACTGCGATACGGCAGGATTGGTGAGGCTGAAAAAGCCATCGAAAGAGCCAAGGCCGAATTGATAATGGTGCAGGGTGAAAATCCTTTGATCAATGAAGAAGTAACGGCAGAAGACATCGCAGAAATCGTTTCGCGCTGGACGGGCATTCCTGTGAGCAAAATGATGCAAAGCGAGCGCGAAAAGCTCCTGAAACTCGAAGATGAATTGCATCAGCGGGTGGTTGGTCAGGATGAAGCCATTGTTGCTGTGGCAGATGCGATTCGCCGCAGCAGAGCGGGTTTGCAGGATGCCAAACGTCCGATCGGTTCTTTTGTTTTTTTGGGGACTACCGGCGTTGGAAAAACAGAACTGGCGCGCGCACTGGCTGAGTTTTTATTTGATAATGAACAGGCCATGGTGCGTATCGACATGTCGGAATATCAGGAACGACATGCTGTTTCGCGATTGATTGGTGCGCCTCCCGGATATGTGGGCTATGACGAAAGCGGACAGCTCACGGAGGCCGTCAGACGCAAGCCTTATTCGGTTGTGCTGCTTGATGAGATAGAAAAAGCCCATCCCGATGTGTTTAATATTTTGCTGCAGGTGCTTGATGATGGCCGATTGACAGATAATAAAGGCAGAACCGCGGATTTCAGAAATACGATCATCATCATGACTTCCAATATTGGATCGCATATTATCCAGCAAAACCTTGGAAATGAAAATACACAAGAAGTTTCTGAAACAGATTTTGAACGCACGCGTTTGGAAGTTTTTCAGCTGCTCAAACAGCAGCTCCGGCCTGAGTTTTTGAATCGCATTGACGACATCATCATGTTCAAGCCACTTACAAAATCTGAAATCAAAGAAGTGGTAAAGTTGCAATTTGAACAAGTGAGGAAAATGTTGCTGAAAAATGGTATTCGGGTTGAGATTTCTGGTGCTGCCTTAGATCATCTGGCCGAAGCAGGTTTTGATCCTCAATATGGTGCCCGACCCGTAAAACGTGTTTTGCAGCGCGAATTGCTAAATGAGCTTTCTAAGATGATCCTGTCGGATGTTGTGGATAAATCCAAGATGATTCTGGTGGATTATAAAGATGGCAAGTTGATGTTTAGCAATTCCTAAAATCTCAGGATAGATTGTCGTCAAAAAACGTAAATTGCGCTTTATTCCAATGATATGATTAAAGCCGGTTTACGTTTTTTTTATTTGCTTTTTTTTCTTTGCTTTGGGTTGATTCGTTTCGGATTTACGCAGGAATTTCTGGTTTTTCAACAAGAACCACATCGGTTTATTCCTGAGAAATTGGTCGATCTGGAACATCTTTCTGCCGACATCCGTATTGATCCTTTCAATCAGCTGGTAGCAGGCAAAGTGGAACTGCTTTTCAGGCAAACCCGTTCAGATGTGGATAGTTTGGTTCTACTGGCTCCGGATTTTCAAATTGGCAGACTGTTGCTTGATGATGCCAATGCGAACTGGAAATTTTCCGGGAAAAATCTTATAGTCCAATTGCCATCAGAAACCAAGCGGGGGGCAACGCACAGTCTTTATCTGGAATACCTTGTTAAACCCGAAAGTGAATTGTATTTTGTCGGTTGGGACGATACCACACAAATCATGCGCCGGCTAATTTGGGCTCACCGGCCTTACAATTGGCTGCCCTTTGCCAATGATCGCCTAACCATGGACCTTTATATTACTTTTGACAGCCGTTATCAGGTTTTTTCAAATGGTGTGCGCGAAAATGTAGAGCATTTCGATACTGGACTATCGCGCTGGCATTACAAAATGTATCGCACACATCCGTTTTTCTCTACCGCGCTGGTAATCGGGAAATATAAATACAAACAAAGTCTCACGAAAAAAGGACTTCCCCTTGAATTGTGGTATTATCCCGATAGGGAAAATCATTTTGAAGCAACCTATCAGCATATGAACGAGATGATTGCCTTTTGTGAAGACGAGTTTGGTATTGGTTATC
This sequence comes from Bacteroidales bacterium, assembly GCA_028696715.1. Classification (GTDB taxonomy): domain Bacteria; phylum Bacteroidota; class Bacteroidia; order Bacteroidales; family F082; genus UBA5536. Next base: position 7,521 of record JAQVGO010000094.1, on the reverse strand, counting down.
CTTACGAACTTTATCGACAGGCTCCCGTTGCCAACTACCTTTATGCAGGGATGGAAACCACAACTTCAACCATTTTTGGCGATTACCTGCATATTGACGAGCGTGCCTTCTGGGAGCGTAACTATGTAAATGTGAATATACATGAGCTTGTACATCAGTGGTTTGGAAATTATATTTCACATCTTCGTCCGGCTGATGTTTGGCTTACAGAAAGTTTTGCAACTTATTATGCAAAGCTATTTGAGAAACAGCTTTATGGCGAAGATTATTACCAATGGGAAAGAATCAAAGAAACAAGGATTGCCCTTGATGCATCCTCACAGGATAATTATGCTGTTGCCAGCAGTTTGGGAGGCGCAGCCCGCTGGTATCAAAAAGGCTCGCTGGTTTTGGATATGCTTAGGGACGAAATGGGTGACGAAGATTTTAAGAAATCGATTACGGCCTATCTGAAAAAGTTTGCCTACAAAGAAAGCTGGACGCCTGATCTCAAAAAAACAATTTACGAAACCACCGGAAGAAGCATGGATTGGTTTTTTGAACAATGGATCGAAAGAGGCGGAGAACCTTATTTTCAAATTGATTATAGCCGAAAAATGGACAGCTTGATTCTCGAAATCCGGCAACTTCAAGACATAAAGCCTGAAATGCCCTTATTTGTGACAAAACCTATAATCGAAATACATTTTGAAGATGAAAGTTTCGATCGTTTCCAATTTATAAACCAAACGCAATATCAACGGATTGAACGTTTTTATCCCGAATCAAAGCAATTGGCCTATATCCTTTTTGATCCGGGCGATCGTATCTTAAAGCGACAAGAGTTTAATCGACCGACAAATTTGTTAATTAATCAATTGCTTCAGGCTCAGCTAATGATTGATCGCTATGAAGCTTTATTCGATTTGCGTAAGTTTCCGGTTGAAGAAAAACGGACGGCCTTACTACAAGCCGGAAGCAAGGCAGATTTTCACCTGATCAAATCCGAAATTATTGATCAACTTTCAGCAGATCAGTATGATGATAGTAAAATGTTTATCATTAATTGCCTGACTGACACCAGTGTTTTTGTGCGAAGAGCGGCAATCAACGCCATGCAGGAACATCATTCAGCAGGTGTTGTGGAGCTTGAAAAATTGCTTTCGGATATTTCGTACAGCAATCAGGAACTGGCATTGCGGAAACTGGCAAGGCTAAACCCGGATCGTTTGCCGGATTACCTTTCGTTGATAGACACAGCCACAGGTTTTCCGGGTTTGAATGTGAAGATCGCACAACTCGAGTTACTGGCGCAATCCGGTGATGAAAAGGCTTTTAAACTGTTGACAAACTTTTCGGGTAATCAGTACGAATTCCGAACCAGGATGAATGCGATCAAGGCTTTAAGCAGACTGAACAGCATAAATGAAACGATAGCCAATAATTTAATTGAAGCCGCAGTTCATTGGAATTTCCGGCTGAGTCCTGTTGCTCTGGAAGCACTTCAGGAATTTTATGCTGATGAAAACAATTGGGTTTTGATAGCTGATCAACTCAAGAAATCAAATCTGACCAGGGAACAACAAGTTGAATTAGAACAAAAATTGACAGCTGAACCCCTTACACATTAAAACGGATGTGCAAAATGTCGCCATCTTCCACGATATAGTTTTTGCCTTCCACCTTGAACTTTCCGGCATCCTTTACGCCTTGTTCCGATTTGTATTGAATGAAGTCGTCATACTTCATCACTTCGGCACGAATAAAGCCGCGTTCCAAATCGGAATGTATCACACCCGAAGCCTGCGGGGCCGTCATACCTTTGCGAATGGTCCAGGCTTTTACTTCCTTGGGACCTGCTGTAAAAAAGGCTTGCAGATTAAGTGTTTTGTAGGCTGCACGAATCAGTTTGTTTACGCCGGGTTCATTCAGGCCGGCATCGGATAGAAACACCGCACGATCGTCGGGATCTTCCAGCTCTGCAATTTCTGCTTCCAGTTCACCTGCGATGATCAAAACTTCGGTATTTTCATTCTTCAGCAATTCTTCCACTGCTTTGGCATGAGCATTACCGGTAACAGCAGATTTATCATCCACATTGCAAACGTAAATCACAGGTTTGGCAGTGAGCAGTTGCAATTCGTGTACATATTTTTTGTCTTCATCACTCAGATCGATATCGCGGGCATTACCAAAATTCTCGAAGTGTTCTTTGTATTTTAGCAGCACTTCCATAGCTCTTTTGGCGTCTTTGTCGCCCGCTTTGATCAGCTTTTCGGTACGTTGAATTTTTCTGGAGACCAATTCAAGATCACGCACTTGCAGCTCAAAATCTACAATATCTTTGTCACGCACCGGATCGATAGAGCCTTCCACGTGAGCCAGGTTGTCGTCTTCAAAACAGCGTAACACATGAATCAGCGCATCCATTTGTTGAATATCAGCCAAAAACTTATTACCCACACCCTCGCCCTGACTTGCTCCCTTGGCCAAGCCGGGCAGATCTACAATTTCCACTGTTGCCGGAACCACCTTAGCTGAATTGATCAGCGCATCAATGGCATCCAGTCGCGGATCGGGCACCTCAACCATTCCAATATTTGATTTTGTTGCGCTAAAGGCATAATTGGAAGCTTCTGCCTTGGTATTCGACATGCAGTTGAAAATGGTTGTTTTTCCGGTATTTGTAAGGCCAATAATGCCACAATTGAGAGACATGAGGGTTTGATTTAAGTTTGAAAAAATTGAGTGCGCAAAGTTAAGATGTTTCAGCTTACATTAATGAGCTAGCTTTGCGAATTGCCGGATGAGTTTAAAAAACTCATTTACAGCAAAAAATTCATGTATAATTTTTTATTTTCAGGATATTTTGTACTTTTGCCGGCTCATTTTAAGGTACATCCGGACAAACAGGATGTTTTCATCCTCAAGACCTTAAAGAAAATTTAAAAGTTTAACCCCCCTGATTTGCTGAACCGGACTGTAAAGCAGGTACAAATTGTTTTTAAATGATTGAAAACGAAAAGATCGTCAACGAAGAAAACGCTCAGGAACAAGCCCAAACTCCTGCCGCCGCTGACGAAACCAAAAAGGAGGAAACTCCCGTAGCCGAAACTCCTGAGGCTGAGGCTCAACCAGCAACTGAAACTGAAGCAAAACCCGAGGTCGAAGCTGAAGTTAAAGCTGAAGAAAAAACTGAAGTTAAGTCAGAAGTTGAAGCTCCTGCTGAAACTGAAACAGTTGCCGAAAAGGCTGAAGAAAAACCAGCCAAAAAAGAAAAAGTAAAACCAACTGTACCAGAAGATTTTGACTGGGACAATATTGGTAAAAAACGGGAAGTTTACTCAAAATCTGATCGCGAAAAGCTCGAACAAATGTACGACAAAACCCTCAGTTCCATTGGTGATCATGAGGTGATCGACGGCATTGTGGTAAGCAAGAACAGCCGTGAGGTTGTGGTAAATATCGGATTCAAATCTGATGGCGTAATCCCTGTAAACGAATTCCGCTACAATCCAAACCTCAAAGTTGGAGATAAAGTAGAGGTTTATGTTGAAAATCAGGAAGGTGTTAATGGCCAGCTGATGCTGTCGCATAAAAAGGCACGTATTCTGCGTTCATGGGATCGCATCAACGAGGCTTTCGAAAAAGAAGAAATCATCAACGGTTATGTGAAGAGCCGTACCAAAGGTGGTCTGATCGTAGATGTATTTGGTATTGAGGCCTTCCTCCCGGGTTCACAGATTGATGTGAAACCGATCCGTGATTATGATATCTATGTGGACAAAACCATGGAATTCAAGGTGGTGAAAATCAACCAGGAATACAAAAACGTGGTAGTTTCGCACAAAGCACTTATCGAAGACGAACTCGAGCAGCAAAAAGCTGAGATCATCAGCAAGCTCGAAAAAGGTCAGGTGCTCGAAGGTACTGTCAAAAACATCACTTCTTACGGTGTGTTTATCGACCTGGGTGGCGTTGACGGCCTGATCCATATCACCGACCTCAGCTGGGGACGTATCAATCATCCGGAAGAAATCGTTGAGCTCGACCAAAAAATCAAAGTTGTTATTCTCGACTTTGATGATAATAAAAAACGTATCGCTCTCGGCCTGAAACAGCTTACTCCTCATCCATGGGATGCCCTGGACGAAAACCTCAAGATCGGCGACAAAGTTGCTGGCAAAGTGGTTGTGATTGCTGATTACGGTGCATTTATAGAAATTGCTCCAGGCGTTGAAGGTTTGATTCACGTTTCGGAAATGTCGTGGTCGCAGCACCTGCGCACTGCTCAGGACTTCCTGAAAGTTGGTGACGAAATAGAAGCCGTTATCCTGACACTTGACCGCGAAGAGCGTAAAATGTCGCTGGGTATGAAGCAGTTGATTCCCGATCCATGGGAAAATATCAAAGACCGTTATCCTGCAAATTCAAAGCATTCGGCTACCGTTCGCAACTTTACCAACTTTGGTATTTTTGTTGAGCTGGAAGAAGGTGTTGACGGACTGATCCATATCAGCGACCTGAGCTGGAGCAAGAAAATCAAGCATCCTGCTGAGTTTACCAAAGTAGGCGAAACCATCGAAGTAATTGTGTTGGATGTTGATGAAGAAAACCGTCGTTTGAGCCTTGGCCACAAACAGCTTGAAGAGAATCCATGGGATGTATTTGAGAGCATTTTCACTGTGGGCAGCGTGCATCAGGGTACCATCATCAGTGCCAACGATAAAGGAATGATTGTTTCATTGCCTTATGGTGTTGAAGGTTTTGCTCCTAACCGTCACCTGAAAAAGGAAGACGGAAGCAATGCCAAAGTGGATGAGACGATCGACTTCAAAGTGATCGAATTCTCCAAAGAGAACAAGAAAATCATTCTTTCGCATAGCCGAATTCACGAAGATCAGGCTTTCGTTCAGCGTAATGCCGAAAATGAAAGCAAAGGCAACGAAGCCAAATCAACCAAACGTGCTGTAAAGATTATCAACGAAAATCTTGAACGCACCACTTTGGGCGACCTCGACGTGCTTGCCGGCTTGAAAAAAGACCTCGAAGACGAGGAAAAAGCTAATAAGAAAAAATAAGTCCGGCTTATTTGAAAAGGGGAAGACTGCTCGTTTCGGGCAGTCTTTTTTTATGCTAAAAATGCAAGGTATTTCTCTTAGACAAAATTTCATCAATAATGCAACAGACTTGAGTGATGTCCTTATTGGAGCATCGGAGCTAATTTATTTTCAGAAGTATTATAGATTTAATTTTCATCTATCAACACTAATATTTAATTTTGGTGGGTATTGAAAGTTTGAGAAAAAAATTATATTTAATCATTTGAATATGAAAAATATAAAACGAATTTTATTCTTGATTTTGGTTGTTTTTAGCTTTCATGAATTGGCAATAAGTCAAGATATTTCGAATGGAAATCGATTAGAAGGACTCCTTCGTGATAGTATTACCGGTAAACCAGTGCAATATGCAAATTTAGGAATCAGAAACAGCTTGATTGGTACTGTAAGTGATTTGGAAGGATATTTTAGTCTAAATATACCAGATAGCTTAAATAACAATGCCTTAACTATTTCATGTATTGGGTTCAAAGAGTTGAATATTCCTGTTTCAGATTTAAAACCGGGAGCAAGAAACTTCATTGAAATGCAACCGGAGATTTATGAGCTTTCGGAGACTAGAATTAGCAGAACTCATTTAAAGCAAAAGATAAGAGGATTAAAAAGCCGAAACAAAAAAATGGTAGTGGGCATCAATGGAAAGAACCTTGGATCAGAGGCTGGTAGCCCTATAAAATTAAGGAATAGAGAAACTATTTTAAGAAGTTTTCATTTTAACATAACCTATAATGTACCCGATTCTGCAATCTTCAGGTTAAAAGTTTACGATTTATCTTCCGATTCTATTGGCTTGAATCTTTTATCAGAAAATATCATATTTAAAATTGAGAATGATGATTTGGGTGAATACGTGATCGATTTATTGCCTTATAATATTACAATTAATCAAGATATCTTTGTTGCTGTTGAGCTTCTGGGATTATATCCAATTGAAAGTATTGGAAAAACCTGGTATAGTGATCGAATAAATGTATCCATGAGCCCTGACTTGAGTCGAGGAGGTATATTTGTGAAAAATGCAGGGTTTAGCAAATGGGAGAAAATTGCAAATAATTTTTCGTTCGGGTTTTGGTTTACTACTTTAGAATAGAGAACAATAATTTAGCTCGTTTACAACATTTTCCAACGTTAACTGTTTTCTCTGGGTGAATCCATTTGAATTAACAATTATAGGCTCGGGCTCTGCCTTGCCAATGCGCGAACGTCATGCCAGCAGCCAGTATTTGCATCTGGGTAGCCGGCATATCCTGATCGATTGTGCCGAAGGAACGCAACTTCGCCTTCAGGAGTTAAAAATCAGTCCGATGAAACTGGATACTATCCTGATCAGTCATTTGCATGGGGATCATTACTATGGGCTGATAGGTTTGATCAACTCCATGCATCTGAATGGCAGGACTAATCCCTTGAAAATTTTTGGTCCGCCCGAACTGATCAATATCCTCAAGCTGATGCTCAAAGCTTCGGATACGCATTTGCGCTATCCCTTAAATTTCGTGGCTTTGGAAAACCACAAACCACAGCTGCTTGAAGTGGATAATCAATTAAAAATAACTGCTTTCGGCGTGAAACACCGCATTCCGGCCTGGGGCTTTCGCTTTGACGAAATCGTAGGCAGAAAGATCAATCAGGATTTTCTCGCGGAGCATAATCCTTCACATGAGGCCATGCAGCAGATTCAGCTTGGAAAGGACTTTACAACGGTGGATGGAGAAGTGTTGGCCAACGAAACGATTACACATCAGGCACATCAGCCTCGATCGTATGCTTACTGCACCGATACTGCCTATTACGAAGCTTTGGTTGAGCACATCTTTCAGGCAGATTTGCTGTATCACGAGGCTACTTTTGGAAAAGACATGGCTGATTTTGCCGAACAAACCTTTCATTCCACCACGGTTCAGGCAGCTGAAATAGCACGGCAAGCAGAAGTTGGTAAGTTGATCATCGGACATTTTTCGTCCCGCTATAAAGACACACAGATCCTGCTGGATGAATCCAGATCGGTTTTCAGACAAACTGAGCTGGCTATGGACGACCGGAAATTTTTGATTTAAAGAGGTTTAAATCAGAGCTTGATAGAGGATTTCTACCGGATGCAAAGCGTTTTTATGCGTTCCATCATGAATCTGATGTCGGCACGAAGTTCCGGATGCAGCGAGGATTGTTGCTGCTGATGCTTTTCGCACAGCCGGGAAAAGTACCAGTTCGCCCACCTTCATCGAAACATCGTAATGCTCTTTTTCATAGCCAAACGATCCTGCCATACCACAACAACCCGATTTGATCTCTGTGGCGGTATAGTTCTCGGGAATATTTAAAATGTTTAGAGCTTCTTTGGTGCTGGCGATTGATTTTTGCTGGCAATGGCCATGGTAGAGAATTTCTCGTTTTTCTTTCGTGAAGAAATCCTGGCTGA
>JAQVGO010000012.1 GCA_028696715.1 Bacteroidales bacterium | reverse complement strand
TTGTAAGGTCTTTCTTGTATTTTATTGTATTGCTTTCAAAACATAGTAGCCCCAGGCCGGGATTTCCAGCGTAGTGGTACTGCCGATTTGTAATTCATTATCTGAGAGCAGATCCATGTAAGTGCCGTAATCACTCTTGTTGGTCACTACCACATTTTGCGATTCAGCAGTCATATTGATATACACAGCCACCCGGTTATTTTCCAGTTCACGGTTAAAAGCCATCACTTTATCCGGAATATTGGTGTTAATTTTAGTCATTTTACCTCCATGACCGGCATTCCAAAGAGCCGGATTGTCTTTTTTGATCTGATTGAGTTTGGTGTAAAGTTGATTCAAAGCAGCTCCTTCCGGATTGTTCCAATCGATCTGATCTTTTTCAAAAAACTCCAGTCTTTTGTTTAGTCCGGCTTCCTGTCCGTTGTAAATCAATGGGAAGCCAGGAATGGTATAGGATAAAACGGCAAAAGCAGGAGCTGCATCACCCATTCTTTCGAACACAGTGCCATTCCATGAATTCTCATCGTGGTTTGAGGTAAAGGTCATCCTGAACACATCCGGTTCAAAAATGCTGTCGGTTTTCTTGAGGTAAGCCCACAGATCGGCAATGCTGTTTTCGCCTTTGGCCATTTTGTTGAAAATATGATGTACCTCCCAGCCGTAATTGGCACCAAAAGCATAATTGGTAAGCGCTACCACTCCTTCATCTTCGGCAAGCATAAAAACCGGTTTTACCTCATCCAGCTCTTTTCGGGTGCGTTCCCAAAACTCAAGAGGTACCATGCCGGCTACATCACAGCGAAAACCGTCGATATCAGCCTCGAGGAGCCAGAATTTCATTTCAGCGATCATGGCATCCCAAAGTTCCGGATTGTTATCGTAATCCAAATCGGCAACATCAGTCCAGTCGAAAGGCGAGACGATATCACCATTTTCATCTCTGTTATACCATTCAGGATGGGTTGTGGCCCATTCATGATCAAAGGCTGTATGGTTGGCCACCCAATCCAAAATCACCTTAAAACCCATTTCATGAGCCTGCGCGACTAAGGCTTTAAAATCTTCCAGCGTACCAAACTCAGGATTCACTGCGGTGTAATCTTTTATGGAATAATAACTGCCCAGGGTTCCTTTTCTGTTTTCCTCACCAATGGGATGTATGGGCATAAACCACAGGATATCAACACCCAGCTCTTTCAGGCGTGGCAGGTGTTGGGCAAAGGCATTAAAAGTTCCTTCTTCGGTAAACTGTCTGGTGTTCACCTCATAGATCACGGCATCTTTGGCCCAATCAGGGTTTTTGGTCAGTTTAACCGCTTCGGTATTTACTACTTTAGAGGTTTGGTTTTTGCAGGATGCAAGAAATACCATCAACGGCAACAGTAGCAATGGCAACAAATTTAAAAGCTTTGACATAGTTTTTCGTTTTAATTTTTATATAACAATTTAATAGGCAATTAGTTTAATATTTTCCCCGGCCCACATCATGCGAATGTGGCTGCGGCCTTCGCTGTCGGTCCAGTAACCCAGATCGCCCTTTTGCACCGCTTCAGCATCCAGCTTTTGCAGCTCCAGTTCGTTGATGCTCACTCTTTTCACCGGACGGGCTTTCCCGAACAATTCCAACTCAACAATGCGTACCTCAGGCATTCCGGCGAAACCATTTCCGCTGCGGCTAAAATCCAGGGTGATCTCAGCTGCATCATTTTGGAATCCGTCAAATTTTAGTAATTCATAAGCGCCTGATTCGTAGGTTCCATACGTGCTTCCATCATCCTCAAAAACTTCTCCCTGTAGTTTTCCGGAGAGGTCATGCAAAAACACTTTCAGCTTGAGCTTTCTGCTTGTATAGTGCTCGGTTGTATTCACACTTGTTGTCATGGGGATTATGCTTCCGGCCCGGGCGAAAACAGGAATGCTTTCCAGGGCGATTTTTACACCAATGCTCTTACCACCATGCAGTTGCTCGCCCGACCAGAAATGATACCACAAACCTGATGGAAGCTCAAGCTGCATACGGTTGATGCCGGGCGATAATACGGGAGCTATCAGCAAATCGCGGCCAAAATAATAGCTGCTGTAATGATCCTGAAATCTCTGGTCGTCGGGATGATAAAAGAAAAGCGGTTTGGTAATAGGTAAACCTTCGGTTGCGTTTTTCCAGGCTGCGGTATAAATATAAGGCATCAGGCTGTATCGGAGTTTCATGAAATCACGCACGATTTTTTGGGTAGTATCATTAAAATAAACGGGCTCGGAAGGAATACCAGAACCATGCGGACGCAGCACCGGTGTGAAAACAGCAAATTGTAACCACCTGGTGTAGAGCTCATCGTCTTTCCGGCCCAGAGCAAAACCGCCTGCATCGCTGTGCATATAAGGCACGCCTGACAGGCTCATATTTAGCATTGCGGGCAGTTGAGCTTGCAAACCACCCCAGCTGCGGCTTACATCGCCTGTCCAGGGAAACATGCTGAAACGCTGACTGCCGGCATAGCCGCTGCGTGCCAGAAAAAACAGCCGTTTCTCAGGATAGTCTCTTCTAAAACGGTCATAGATCGATTTTGCCCAATAATGACCATAGATATTATGCACCTCATCGGCCATGCCCACCACATGTTTCAGGTCAGATGGATGTGATTCGGGTTCGCCCAAATCGCCCCACAAACCTGCTATGCCCTGTTCGAACTGGGTTTTGTATTTGCTCCAAAGCCAGTCGGCGGCTTCGGGTTTAAAAATATCAATCAGTGCGCCCTTGCCAAAATAAAACTGCTCGTCAATATATACCTCACCGAGGGTGTCTTTTGCCAGAATGTCAAGTTCTTTGGCGATTTGAAAATTAGCCATCGAATCAATAATATAAGGCTCGGAGATGGTGATTGTTTTAATTCCTTTTTTGGCAAAGTCGGCAATCATTTTTTGGGGCTCAGGCCAGGATGGTTTGTACCAATCGAGCCGCCCCAGATGTCCTTTGATGCTGTCGCCAAACCAGTAAAAGTCAAGTATGATTGCATCAATCGGGAAATCCTGATCCAGCATAAGCTCGACGATAGAATCTGTTTCTGCCTGGGTGCGATAAGCCATGCGCGATTGCAGGTTACCGAAGACCCAGCGGGGCGGGATTTCCTGTTTTCCTGTGAGCTCGCTATATTGTCTCATCAGTCCGGCATACGAAGGTGAATGAATCAGATAAAACCGCTGTGGCCCGCCAATAGCAGAATATTCAATCACCCCATCCCGCTGGCTGTCCATATCGAGCTGTCCTTTTTGTGGGTTATCGAATAGCAGTAGGTAATTATTATTTGAAACCACCAATGGAATCATATAGTTCAGGTCGGTAGCACCAAGCTCATAACCATATTGAGGGCGGTTGTATAGTCCGAGTTTTTGGCCACGCAAATCCATGCCATGTGCTCTTCCGCCACTGCCATAAAATCGTTCGCCCAGCTGTGCCTTGAACCTGAACCCCAGGGCATTGCTGCTGTCAAAAAAACCTTTTTCTTCAGCTAGTAAAGTTTTTCCGTTGCTCAGATAACCAATATCGATGTTTTTTTTCTGGATAAAAACCTGCATTCCGGGCAGATCGAACATCAAAGCATTAGGCGTTTCGGTTAACATAACCTCCACCTCTGCCGGCTCCATGATTACGGCATGTGAGGTGTCGAAACGCTCGAAGCCACCTTTGTGAAAGCTTACTTCGAGTATGCTGTCGGCAAAAGGCCTGAACACATAATCACCGCGATCGGTAGTAACAAAAAGGATATTGCCTTCCATATGTTGCCCGAGATACCTTCCTTTTTGACTTTGTTTGTTGATCAATTGTGCTATTTCCGGTTGATAGCCAGCGAAGTTGATAAACCAATCCGATTCGTTTTCTGTTTTGCCAACCAGACTTCCATCTGCATTACGAAATACCAGGGCAAGCTGTTTTGCTGCCACTGTTTCATCCACCCCAAAAAAACTACGGATAGGAATACCAACCCGATAGAGGCCGGCTCCCATCGGAATCATTTTTGTCTTTTCGTCAGGCTTGCCCCATTCGCCAACAACAAATTTCCAGTCGCTGCCGTCAAGGCTGCGATCGGTGATCAATCCGGCATGGAAATATACAGCTCCTTCATGATTTTTCAGTGCCTGATTGCCTTGATTGGCATCAAAAATGATGAGCAATGTATCCGTGATGTCAGGTTGTTCCGGAAAAGTCCTTACCATTTGGGCATAACTTAGCCCGGGCATCATTGCCAGAAATATTACTGTGATGAACAGTAGCATTTTTGTTCGCATAGTCATATTTTATTTGTTTTGTTTTAGTTCAATCACACGGCTATCCATAGCCGGAATACTGATCTCGTCCAATTGCTCGAACCAGGTGCGATGCAGCAAGTCAGTGCCATTGTCAAATCCTTTCAGATTCTCTGCAAAACGGGCTGTTTTTATTGTTTTTTCCTGGTTATTGTTATTCAAAACAATCATGATAGTTTGCTTTTCATCAGAGCGAAAGTACACATACACACCGTCTTCGGGAATATAGTGAGTCATTTTGCCATTCTGCAATGCAGTTGTGTTTTTTCTGTAGTGAAGCAAGGTCCTGAAGTGGTTCCACAACTCGTTTTCATCCGGGCTGCGTCCTTCTGACGTAAAGGCATTTTTGCTGTCGTCCGGCCAGCCTCCGGAAAAATCATTGCGCATTTGCCCGTGCCCTTTATGTTCCACCCCGGGGGTGCCAAGCTCGTTGCCATAATAGAGCTGTGGAACTCCACGTACGGTAAGCAGGAAAGTGGCGGCCATTTTCTGTTTTTTAATATCTTCGCCCAAAGTGGTGGCAATGCGATCCATATCGTGATTATCGAGGAAATTCATGATGGTATTTGGGTCGCCATAAACAAAGTCCATACTGAGTGATTCGTATAGTGCATTAACACCTGAGCTCCAGCCGTTAGCCTCATTAAAGGCACGACTAATGGCAGATTTCAAAGGGAAATCCATCACATAATTCAGGTGGGAGTTAAATCCGTCAAAATTATGTTTTTGGTCGTGCCAGTAGGCAACCATAGGGCCGCTATTAAGCCATACCTCGCCAACAACCGAAAAATCGGGATATTCAGTTCGGATTCGTTGCATCCATTCCTGCATAAATTCCTTGAAGGAATAGGGATAGGTGTCCATTCGGATGCCATTTAAATCGCCATATTCGATCCACCAGATGCTGTTTTGTATCAAATAGTTAGCAACAAAAGGATTGCGTTGATTCAGGTCGGCCATGGTCACATCAAACCATCCGCGAAGCATTTTGTCCTGATCGGCTGCAGCAGCATACGGATCGGTGAGTGTACCGCCCCGATAGTTGGAGCGCGTAAACTCAGGCCATTGATTTACCCAGTCGCTCATTGGCAGGTCGTTAGTCCATTTATGAGCTGTTCCATAATGATTGAAAACCATATCCATGATGATTTTCAGGTCTTTTTTATGCGCTTTTTCAACCAGCTCAAGATATTTTTCATTTCCGCCCAGGCGGGGATCCACCTGATAAAAATCAGTGATGGCATAACCATGATAACTGTTTGCCGGCATATTGTTTTCGAGCACCGGATTGAACCACAGGGCTGTAACTCCCAACTCATTGAAATAGTCCAGGTGTTGGATAATGCCTTCCAAATCGCCGCCATGACGACCATCCGGATTTTTACGATCGGCGTTCTCGAGCATCCCTGGAATGTTGTCATTAGCCGGGTCTCCGTTTGCAAAACGATCTGGCATCAGCAGGTAGATAGCATCAGCACTGGTGAATCCCTGTCGCAAGGCCGAGCCCTGCTTTCTGACTTTGAGCTCATAATTGACGGTATGAATCACTTTTCCCGATTTCAGAAAGCTAATTTCAAAAAAGCCTGCTTTTGCTGATTCGCTGACAGATAAATCCAAAAAAAGATAGTTCGGATTTTCGACCGCCGAAACACGTTCCAGTTTCACACCTTCTGCCTTGAGCTGCACACGGGTTTCGCCTATGTTTTTTCCGCGAACCATCAGTTGCAGTTCAGTGTTTTGCATCCCGATCCACCAAAAAGGCGGTTCGATATTGATTTGTTCGGTCTTTTTTTGTGCAAAGGCAGATGAACCCAATAAAAGAAACACAAGCAAGGCAAGTGCTGATAAAATTGATCCGATTTTTTTCATGTAATTATTTCGTGTTAATTGTTCAGGCAATAGAAAAGCAGACGATTTGTGTGTAAAGTTAAACTTAAAATGAAAAAGATGGTCTTTTGTAAGTTAATTAAAAACTGAAGTAAGCTGAGCTGAAATCAGGCTCACTGCCGGTAAAAGTCAGGCCTTTAGTAGTTTTACATGAAGTCAAATGCCGAATTATTTAAAACCGGTCACTAAAAACGAATACGTTTTTTTATCCGAAACCGTTTGCAGACAGATAAGCTGTCATTCTGATTGAAAATCAAAGGAGAGCTGACTGAATTGTCCTAATTTTGCTATGCGTAAATATTTCACCTAATTATCTGTAAATGAATAAAAAAGGAGTAATAAAAACACTTTGGAATAAAATCTATCCCAAAGCAGATGAAAAGCTTTTGGATGGGTTTTTAAAGGAGTTGGATGTTTATGGCAGGGCCACAAAAGAATCAAATCCGGATTGGTATAAGGATGCTGTTGTTTATTCCCTTTATGTGGATCTTTTTAACAAAGACTTTAATGGCTTAATAGAAAAGCTTGATTATATCCGTTCGTTGGGTGTAAATACTTTGTGGCTGCTTCCCATTTTAGATTCTCCTATGCGGGATGGGGGGTTTGATATCCGGCATTACGACAAAATCCGTCATGAATTGCTCGGCTTGCCCGAAAATCATACCAGGGAAGAACAGGAAGAAGTTTTTGAAAGGTTTCTTCAGGAGGCACATGCCCGAGGCTTAAGGGTGATTTTTGATGTTGCCCTCAACCATATTTCCGAAACTCATCCCTGGTTTCAGCAGGCTATTTCTTCCGAAGAAAACCCTTATCGGGAGTATTTCATCTGGTCGAAAGATACTTCACGCTACAAGGATGCCCGCATCATCTTTAAAGGAATGGAAACCAGCAACTGGGAAAAATTGGGCGACTGGTATTTCTTCCATCGCTTTTTCAATTTTCAGCCCGATCTCAATTACCGCAATCCCAAAGTTTTGATTGATATGTTGCGTAACTTCTTATATTGGCAGCAGTTAGGCGTTGATGGTTTCAGGGCAGATGCCATCCCTTATGTCTGGAAAGAAGAGGGTACGGATTGCGAAAACCTGCCGCAAACACATTTGATACTCAAGATTTTCAGGGCCGTGCTCGATCATGTAAGGCCTGGCACACTGCTACTGGCCGAGGCGTGTCAGAAACCCAACAAAGTAGTGGAGTATATGGGAGATGGCGACGAATGTCATGCTGCCTATCATTTCCCGCTCATGCCAATGTTTTTCAAAGCCATAGCCAGTCAGCAGGCTGCTCCCGTCACTCAGATACTGGATACAGAAGTGACCCCCGTGATTCCTGACAATGCGCAATGGTTCACCTTTCTGCGCTGCCATGATGAATTGAGTCTGGAGCTGGTGTATGTTTCCGAAGAAGACAGAAAATACATCCACGATAATTATTGCCTGCAACCCGAATGGGATTTTCGCCAGGGCGAAGGCATCTCGGCTCGTTTGGCCAATCTTTTTCAGTTTGATGAACGAAAGATAGGGCTGGCTTATTCAATGATGCTCACCCTTCCGGGCACGCCTGTGATTTATTATGGCGATGAGTTTGGTAAAGAGAACGACCAGCATTACTACAACGAAATGATTAAACTTGCCGGCAAAGACGATACCCGTTTTTTGGTGCGTGGCAAGATAAACTGGCCACTGCGCGAGGCACAGCTGAACGATCCTTCCACCTTTCAGTATAGGGTTTTTCATCGCATACAGAAGATGTTGGAACTCAGAAGTCAAAGTGGTGTTTTCGGACGTGGAAGCATCGATTTTATCGCTATCCAAACCGGCGAATCGGGTGCAAATCAGGCCTTGCTGGCCTATGAACGTCGCCTGGGTAAGCAACAAATTGTTGTTTTACAAAATCTATCGTCCAAACCCCAGCTGGCGATGCTCAAGGAATATGGCCAAACAGGACTGGACCTCCTGCAAGATAAAATTCTTGACTTGCATGAAATTGTGATGAAACCTTATGCCTATCACTGGATTAAAATTGACTAACCCTGATATCAACATTTCATTATGACCTCTCCTAAATATTTTGACGCTGTAATATTCGATCTGGATGGTGTGATCACCAAAACAGCCTTGGCTCACAGTGCTGCCTGGAAGTTGATGTTTGATGAATTCCTGAAAACACATGCCGAAGAAACCGGAACTGACTTTGTTCCTTTCGACCACAAAGAGGACTACCTGCCTTTTGTGGATGGAAAACCACGCTACAAAGGCGTTGCCGACTTTCTGGCTTCGCGCGGGATTGAGCTTCCCTTTGGTGATCCTGACGACAGCCCCGAAAAGCAAACAGTTTGCGGACTTGGTAACCGTAAGAATCAGGCTTTTAATGCGGTGCTCGATCGCGATGGCGTTGAAGTATATCCTTCAACAGTTGCACTGATGGAGTCGCTTCGCAAAAATGGTTATCGGGTAGGCGTGGCTTCTTCCAGCAAAAACTGTGAAGGAGTTTTGCGTGCTGCCGGGCTTATGCATCTTGTTGAGACGCGCATTGATGGTGTGGTGTCTGCCGAGCTGGGACTAAAAGGCAAGCCGGAAGCAGATATTTTTACCACGGCTGCCGACAGGCTGGGGTGTGCCTACGATCGCAGCATTGTGGTTGAAGATGCCGTTTCGGGTGTTGCTGCCGGAAAAAATGGTCGGTTTGGCCTAGTGTTGGGGCTCGCCAGAGAAGAGAATACAACAGAACTCTACGATAATGGAGCCGACTTGGTGGTTGAGGATCTTGATGGAATTGATATTGAAGCACTGAATCAGTGGTTTGCCAAGGATTTGGAAGCCGATAACTGGTCGATCACCTATCACGGCTACAACCCCATTAAGGAACGCTCGCGCGAAGCACTGCTGGCGGTTGGAAACGGTTATTTTGGTGTCCGCGGTGCGATGGAAGAAACCGATGCCAATGCTGTTAATTATCCTGGCACCTATTTGGCAGGTATGTATAACCGTTTGGTAACCAATATTTCCGGAAGAGATGTTGAAAATGAAGACTTTGTGAATCTTCCAAATTGGTTGCCCGTTAGTTTTAAAATTGAAGATGATCCCTGGTTTAATCCTAACAATGCGAGAATTCTTTCGATCACACGAAAAATTGATTTTAAAAAGGCACTTTTAAGCCGTGAGCTGGTGGTTGAAGACAAACAGGGCAGGCAAACACTCATCAGAAGCAAAAGACTGGCAAGCCTGGATAGCAGTCTGTTGGCCGCCCTTAGGTATGAGTTGGAGCCCTTGAATTATTCGGCTGCTATTCAGTTGCGTTCCGGGATTGATGGTACAGTGATAAATGGCGGCGTGGAAAGATATAAAACCCTGTCGTCCAAACATCTGACACCAATCAATCAAGGTATTGAAGCAGGTAAATTATTTGTGCTGGTCAAAACAAATCAGTCCGGGCATCAGATAGCCGAAGTAGCCCGACACAGCCTATTTATTGATGAGGCTGCCATTGAGCCTGCTTCTGTGGCTGAAGTTTCAGATGCCAGTGCATTTGTGCATTACAGCATGAAGCTTCAAAAGGGTCAAAAGCTACGGCTGGAGAAAACAGTAGCCATTTGCAGCGATAAAGAACATTTTGTAGATGATGCCCTTGCATCGGCTTTTTCGGCCATCAAACTGGCGCCCGATTTTGAAAAATTGGAAGCTGAGAACAGCAAACAATGGCAGAGGCTCTGGGATTCGGTTGACATAAAAATAGAAGGCGATCGCTGGTCGCAAAAGCTTTTGCGGCTTCATTTGTATCATTTGCTTTGCTCGGTTTCGCCTTTCAACAAACACCTTGATGCCAGCATCACAGCCAGGGGCTTGCATGGCGAGGCATATCGCGGGCACATCTTCTGGGACGAGCTCTTCATCCTGCCGCTTTACGATCTGCATCTGCCTGAGGTAGCCAAATCGATGCTGATGTATCGCTATCGCAGGCTGGAGGAAGCCCGCAAATATGCTGCTCAACACGGCTATAAAGGTGCTATGTTTCCCTGGCAAAGTGGCAGCGATGGCCGTGAGGAGACACAGGTTGTTCATCTCAATCCACTCACCGGAGAATGGGGCGATGACCATTCCTCTTTGCAACGGCATGTTTCTCTGGCAATAGCCTATAATGTTTGGGATTATTATTGGATCACGAACGATCTGAGTTTTTTAAAGAAATTTGGTGCTCAACTGATATTCGAAATCTGCCGCTTTTGGGCCAGCAAAGCGCATTACAACGAAAACACAGCTCGTTATCATATCGATAAGGTGATGGGGCCGGATGAGTTTCATGAGCATCTGCCCGATAGTGAAAAAGGAGGCCTTACCGACAATGCCTACACCAACATCATGGTAGCCTGGCTCTTTGGAAAAGCAAAAGAGATAGCCCCTTTGATAGATGACCTCACTTCGCTTACCGGTGACTTTAATGAGCAGGAAATAGACCAATGGCAGGAGATCGCTTCTAAGCTGAACCTGAATATCAACGAAGAAGGCATCATCGCACAATTTGATGGTTATTTTGATTTACATGAGCTCGATTGGGAGGCCTACCGGAAAAAGTATGGCAATATCTACCGCATGGATCGTATCCTGAAGGCGGAAGAAAAATCGCCTGACAACTATAAGGTTGCCAAACAGGCCGATACCCTGATGACTTTTTATAACCTGGATAAATCAGAGGTAGATCAGCTTCTCGAGAAAATGGGTTATAAGTTGCCTGCTGACTACCTCCAGAAAAATCTGGAATACTACATCCATCGTACTTCGCATGGATCAACACTTAGCCGGGTAGTACATGCCCGTCTGGCTGCCATATCAGGCAATCATAAGCTCAGTTGGTCGCTTTACCAGGATGCTTTGGCGAGCGACTTCAACGATATTCAGGGAGGCACCACTGGCGAAGGCATCCATGCCGGAGTGATGGCCGGAACAATTCTGATTGCCTTGAATACCTATGCAGGTATCGACTATCGGGGCGAAATGCTTGCCATCCGGCCTGAACTGCCACAAGCCTGGAAGAGCATGAAGTTTGGCCTTACTTTTAAAGGCATACCTTATAGCTTCGAAATTATGCCACAACATTTACATATCAGAGCCAATAAATATGCTGTTGTTAACGTTTTGGATAAGCAAATCGAACTTCGGCCAAACGAATGGAAAGAAGTGAAGTATTAACTGCTAAAAGGGACAAATTATGCTGAACGACAGGATTACCGTTACGGCCAAGCACGAGCAGGCTGCTGATGTGGTGATAGAATACCTGGCTGATAAGTTAAGGCCCAAGTTTATCATCACCATTGGTGGTGAAGTGGGGTCGGGTAAATCAACGCTGGCTTATGCACTGGCACACAAATTTAAAAAGCAGGGGGTGCGTAGCAAGATTGTTGATCTGGATGATTTTTACAAAGTTGCACCACTCGAACGAAAAAGCTGGCGCAGGGCAAACGGAATAGAGAGTGTAGGCCCTGATGAATACGACTGGGGAAAGATTATCCATGTGATCAACGATTTTTATGAAAACAATGTGAGTGTCATGCCTTGTGTTGATCTTATTACCGACTATGTAGATGAGATCAGCACTAACTTTGAGGGGGTGGATGTGATGATCATTAACGGATTGTATGCCACTAAGATAAGCCAGTCGGATCTGCGTATCTTTATCGAACTCACCTACGACGAAACGAAAGAAGCACAGATTTTTGGCGACAAAGAAGAAATGACAGCTTTCAGAAAACAGATCCTCGAACGCGAACATGAAATGGTTCAGGGACTTAAAAAAGGCTGCGATTTGTTTTTCGACTTCGATGCCCTGGTGGATAAATATCATTTATAAAAAACAAAGTAACAAGATACCATATGTTAGGCGACGTCTTACTTATTACCGAGAAACACCAAAAAGCCGGTGAGTCCATTATCGAACATATCCTGAATCATCGCAAACCGAAGATGATGATCGCCATCTCGGGCGAATCAGGCTCAGGAAAAACAGAGCTGGCGCATGTGGTTGCCAAAGGTCTGCGCAAGCATGGCATCATGGCCAAACCTTTGCATATTGATAATTATTACCGCATCCACCCGCTCGAACGAACTGAATGGCGCAAAAATCATGGCATTGAAAAGGTTGTGGGTCCCGGCGAATATGATTGGGATACACTCAATAGAAACATCAAAGAGTTTAAAGAGGGCACAAGCTCCACAGGTCCTTGTGTTGATTTGGTAACAGAACAAATTGACCAGCTCACCACGGATTATAGCGGGATTGACATGCTGATCATTGATGGGCTTTATGCAATCAAGACTGACAATGTTGATGTGCGGGTTTTCATTGAGCTTACCTACCACGAAACAAAAAAGGCACAGGTTGTCAGAGGCAAAGAACCACAAAATGAATACCGGATGGCAGTGCTCGAAAAAGAACATCAGGAAGTGCAGGCACTCAAACCAACTGCCGATATTTTGATTGGAATGGACTACAGCTTCAGGCTGGCAAAATAAACATCATGGAAACTATCCGACATCTTTTTCGCATAGGCTACGGTCCTTCGAGCAGCCACACCATGGGGCCTTGCAGGGCAGCTACACGATTTAAAAACGAAAACCCTGAAGCCCAATCTTTTCGGGTTACACTTTTCGGTAGCCTAGCCGCCACAGGCAAAGGTCACCTCACTGATCAGGCCATCACCCAGGTGTTGGAACCAAAGAGCGTAGATTTTGTCTGGCAACCCAAAACATACCTGGAACGCCATCCCAATGCCCTTACCTTGGAAGCACTTAATGAAAAAAATGAAGTAATGGCATCCAAAACTGCATATAGCATTGGGGGAGGTGCTATTGTATGGGAAGGGGAGACGGAGGAATCCGAAACGATTTATCCACATCGCACCATGGCCGACATCCTCAAATGGTGTAACCAGGAAGGCCGCACACTCTGGGAATATGTCCAGCTGCACGAGCCACGCGAAACACTGGATCATCTGAAAGAGGTGTGGCAGGTAATGCAGAAAGCAGTGCAAAGAGGATTGGAGAACGAAGGTGTAATTCCGGGTGGTCTCAAGTTGGCGCGTAAAGCATCTTCCTATTACATCAGAGCGCAAAGCCTGAAGGACTCACTCAAAAGCAGAAGTCTGGTGTTTGCTTATGCACTGGCCGTTTCAGAAGAAAATGCTTCCGGAGGGCAGGTTTCTACGGCTCCGACCTGCGGTTCGAGCGGTGTGCTTCCTGCTGTGCTTTATCATGCCAAACTTGCGCATGGTTTTTCTGATGAGAAAATCCTGAAAGCCATTGCCACTGCCGGATTGATAGGCAACATAGTAAAAACCAATGCCTCAATCTCCGGTGCTGAGGTTGGCTGTCAAGGAGAGGTGGGCACAGCCTGCGCTATGGCTTCGGCAGCTGTAAACCAGCTTTTTGGAGGTAGTCCGCAACAGATTGAATATGCTGCCGAAATGGGTCTCGAACATCACCTGGGGCTGACCTGCGATCCCATCAATGGCCTGGTACAGGTTCCCTGCATCGAGCGCAATGCCCATGCCGCCGCCCGCGCACTCGACTCGAATATGTTTGCCTTGCTTTCTGACGGAAAACACTTTGTTTCTTTTGACAAAGTGGTACGCACCATGAAAGTTACAGGCAAAGACCTGCCCAGCCTTTACAAGGAAACAGCCGAAGGCGGTTTGGCGATTTTTGCGAAAAGAAGAGAACCAAAAAAAATAAAGAATTCCTGAGTTCAGCTTAGTGTTATGTAACTGAGTTAAAAACTTTGGACTACATTTTATTTGACCATCAGGGATTTGCCCCTACTTGAATTGGTTCACTAACAAAGTGCATTTTCTTAGTACTTTTGCAAACCTAAATTTCAAGGGTTTTGATTTATCCGTCTAATTTTGAGGAAAAGCTTGGTTTTGACCGTATTCGCCATTGGCTGGCAAATCACTGCATCAGCCCGATGGGTCAAAGTCAGGTGGCAGAGCTCGGTTTTGAAACCAGTCTGGAGGTGATTGCTGAGAAGCTTACGCTGATTCAGGAGTTTCGGATGATGATGGAGAACGGACTTCCATTTCCGGTTCGGGATTACAGCGATTTACGTGCGGAGCTGTATCATCTGCGAATCGAAGGGACTGTGATTTCGCAGGAAGTGCTCTTTGAGCTCAAGCCTGGCCTAAATGCCCTGAGAGCCATCCTCAGATTTACAAATTCGGAGAATGCCATTCGTTTTCCGGCCTTTAAAAGATTATGCGAGGGTATCCTTTTGGAAGATAAAATTTGGGCCGAATGCAACCGGCTCACCGATGACAAGGGCGATATTCCTGACTCGGCTTCTGCAGAGCTGGCCAGCATCCGCAGGCAGATCAGGCAGAAACTAAATCAGATCGACCGACAGGTGAATCGCTTGCTTCAGGAAGCTAAAAAAGCCGGTTGGGCCGATGCCGATGTGGAAGCTACAGTACGCAACGGAAGAATGGTAATACCTGTGAAAGCAGCCGATAAACGAAAGCTCAGGGGGTTTATCCATGATGAATCTGCCACAGGCCAAACCGTTTACATCGAACCGGCTGATGTGCTCGAGACCAATAACGAAGTTCGCGAGCTGGAATATGCCGAAAAGAGAGAAATCAACCGGATATTGGCTGCTTTTTCTCAGCTGATCCGCCCTTTTACAAATGACTTGCTTGCCGGTTGGGAATTATTGGGAACGATTGACCTCATCAGATCTAAATCCCTTATGGCAGCCGAGATGGAAGCCGTTATCCCGCAACTGACGGATAAACCTCTGATCCATTGGAAACAATGCCGACATCCTCTGCTTCAACAGAAGTTGAAAAACATGCCTGAAAGCGCACGGCAAACCGGAGAAAAGAAAAATATTGTTCCCCTCGATCTTGATCTTGACGAACTGCAACGTATTCTGGTGATATCTGGGCCAAACGCTGGTGGAAAATCAGTCTGCCTGAAGACCACCGGACTTGTTCAATACATGCTGCAGTGCGGCCTGGCTGTTCCGATGGAGAAAGACTCTGAGTGTGGGATTTTTAACAAAATATTCATCGACATAGGTGACGAGCAATCGCTGGATAACGACCTGAGCACTTATAGTTCGCACTTGTTGAATATGAAGCATTACCTGGAGAATGCCGATCAGCAAACACTTTTTTTGATTGATGAGTTTGGCACAGGTACTGAGCCTCAATTGGGAGGAGCTATTGCTGAGGCTGTTTTGGCTAAACTTAACAAAATGCAGGCTTTTGGTTTGGTCACTACCCATTATGCCAATCTGAAGCTCTTTGCTGATGAACATCAGGGCGTAATTAACGGGGCTATGCTTTTCGATACCAAAAGGCTGGAGCCGCTTTATATACTTCAAACAGGGAGGCCTGGAAGTTCATTTGCTTTTGAGATTGCCCGCAAAATTGGTTTCCCCGAAAACATCCTTGAATCTGCTGCAACCATCGGTGGCAAGTCGCACCTCGATTTCGACCAACAGCTGCAACAACTTGAGGTGGAAAAGAAAGCCCTGAATAAAAAGCAGACAGAATTGCGTTTGGCAGATCAACTGTTGAACGAAGTGATCGAAAAATACAAGCGACAACTCAAGCAATTGGAAGACCGGCGTAAGGAAATGCTCTCGCAGGCTGGTAGAGAGGCCAAGGCCTTGATTGATAAAGCTAACAGGCAAATAGAACACACCATCAAAGAAATTCGTGAGTCGCAGGCCGATAAAGAAAAAACCAAAGCCCTTCGGCTTGAGCTTAAAGCCTCACGCGACATGCTGGGCGAGGAAGCAGAAACACTGGCCGAAAAACTCGCTGATGCAGAAGAAAAGGAAGAAGCTGCCTGGCAAGCCACTGAGCTTAAAGCCGGCGATCTGGTTAGCATTGAAGAGATGGATATCACCGGTGAACTGATCTCTGTAAGCGAGCATGAGGCAGTGGTGAGCTTTCATAGTGTGAAGTTACGCACCTCGCCCGAAAAACTTAGCAAGCTGAGTAAGCGCGAGACCAGAAAACAAAGCCTGAAGCAGCGTAGATTGGGTAACACAAATAGTGTGACTTCCGACCTTAACGAAAAGGTGAGTAACTTCAAGCTTACCATCGATTTGAGAGGCAAGCGTGCCGAAGAAGCTCTGGAGCAAACCGCCAAATACATTGATGAAGCCATTCTGCTGAGTGTGAAAGAGGTAAACATCCTTCACGGAAAGGGCAACGGCATCTTACGCAAAATAATTCGTGAGTTTCTCAGCAAACAAAAGGAAGTTGCGGCTTTTGAAGATGCTCCGCCCGAAACAGGTGGAAATGGTGTTACGCGGGTGAGTTTGAAGTAATTATCCTGGAAGTTATACAACGATTTTTCAGCAGTTAAAAGATTGGGCCTATGTCGATTAGGGGCAAATTGATTTTTCGGAGTGGATTCAAAAGATTCAATGTCTTAAAATCTCATATTTTCCATCCTGCTCCAGCTTAATAATCGTAGATGCTTTGGGTATTTCAACCTCATCCTGGTAGAGGCCGACAATATGATCTACAGCCAATTTTATTTCATTGCTGATATGACTAAAAATCAAAGGAGAAGCCTGTCCCGAGATATTTGCGGAGGTTGAAGTAATGGCTTTTCCCAGCCCCTGAATGATGGCAATACAAAATTCGTTTGTAGTGATTCGAATGCAAACAGTTTTGTCAGCACCTATCATATTTTTTGCCAGATTCTGTGCTTCCGGGTAAACAATACTGACGGGACTAGCAGCATTTCGGATCAGATCATAGGCCAGCTCAGGCACCTTTTTTACGTATTGTACTAGACGTACTTCGCTGTCAACCAAGGCAATGAGGCTCTTTTTTTCGACACGTTGTTTGATCTTATAAATTTTAGCAACAGCTTTGGCATTGGTGGCATCGCATCCCAAGCCCCATATGGTATCCGTTGGATAAAGGATCACCTTGCCGGCTTTTAATGCCTCAACGGCCAACTTCACCTCTTCATCATAAGTCCTCATAGTTGTTTTAATAATAGGTTAACAGAAATAGTTGTAGCACATCGAAAATGCTTTTTGGGGCAGCTTTGCCAGCCATGCAGTCCGCAAGGACGACAAGTCAGTTTTTCGGAAGTTTGAACAATAATTGATTTGCTCGAAAGCGGGCCAAAACCAAAATCGGGAACCGTGGAGCAATAAATAGCCGTAACCGGTGCATCCATTGCGCTACACAAATGCATAGGAGCTGAATCATTAACAAAATTCATCTTAGCATGACGCATCAGTGCAGCCGATTCGAGCAGACTGAGTTTACCAGCCAGATTTATGCTATTGGCATGTCCTGAGGCTGAAATAATACGGTTGCATAAGTCTTTATCAGCCGCACTGCCTAACAGATAAACATATAGTTCGGGGTCGAGCTGCTGCAAGAATTGCACCCACTTTTCTGCTGGAAATTGCTTGGTAAACCACAGCGAAGCCGGAGCAATACAAATGAAAGCTTTGGTTTTGTAAACCGAAACTTTTGCATAGTCTGCTTTTGACGGATATAAGGCAGGCCTGGCAGGCTGGTCGTCTGTTATGGAAACAATGAGATTTTGATTGCGTCTTGTTTCGTGAACCTCTTTTCCTGGCCTGCCAATGAGGTGTTTAACGCTTTTGGTATAAAACAGGCTGAACGGATTTTTGCTGAATCCAATTCGCATCGGTGCTTTGCTCAGGCTCGTGATGAGGCCTGTTGCTGCGAAGCGCTGTAAATTTATGACGAGATCAAAACGGCTGGCTCTGATTTCATGGATTAGCTGCCGAAGCTTCTCGTATTTTTTCTCTTGCTTATCCCAAATCCAAAGCCTGCCCAGGTAGGGATGGCCTACGAAAAGCCCTTCATATCCTTTTTTGATTAAAAAATCCAGCCTGGAATCAGGATAGTGGTGGTGCAGTTTTTCGAGCAGGGCAGTGGCTAAAATCACATCACCCAGCGAAGCAGTTTGTATGACAAGAATTCGTTTAAACATGCAGATAGTTTAACCAACAAAAGTAGTTACTTTCGATGATCATTTCAAAGCAGCAGATTGAATTGAATTTATTGTCCCGGCTTTAAGTTGGGCCGTATTAATTGGATTTTTTTAGCTGCTTGTTCAAGTAAAAGTTTCATAATCATAAAATTCAGTTATTTTTGTAATCTTTGCTGAGGTTAGCTGCTTAAAATTTTCAATCCATCCAATTCTTTCAGCAGGTTGATGAACAATTTAAAAATATTTGGTTTCGCGATATTTTTCGTCATTGGGTTGGCGTTTTTCCCTTTTCCTGAATCGCTTGCACAACATCAGGGGATGATCCATGACAGCATTTTTATTCCCACTAAAGCAGCTTATCAATCAGACAGCTTGAGGATAATTAATTTACTTGAGGAGGCCAGACTTGTCCGTAAAGCTGACGATCTGATAAGTCAAGGACAAAAGGCTGATTCATTGATACAAGTGGCTAAACAACTGGCATGGCAAGGACAGCTTGGCCCGGTGCTTCTACAGAAAATGGATGCGATAGGGGTGTATGAGCGTAATCAGGCCATGTATCACGAAGCCTTATTTTGGCATAAGACAGAATTAAGTATTGCTGATTCACTTAGGTTGCCACGGGCTCGTTTGCGTGCCCTCAACAACCTGGGCGTTGTTCATCGAAGAATGGACGATTATCGTGTGGCCAGTGATTATCACCTCAAGGCAATGGCATTGGCCGAAGAAATGGGCGACGACAGAAGCTATCTGATTGCAGCCAATGGTTTGGGAAACATCCAGTATATGCTTGGAAATTATCAGGAAGCTTTACGCAGGTTCAGAGAAAGCCTCGCGATTGAGCAGGAACTGAACAACCTGATTGGAGTGGCCATCAATCTGAATAATATTGGTAATGTCTTTTTTAAGCAAAACGATTTTGATAAAGCACTTGAGTATTACCTGCTTTCGCTTGAGGTGAACAGAGAGGCGGGTTCCTCCAAGGGAGTTGCCATTTGTTACAACGATTTGGGTAATGTTTATCGTGAGCGTCAGCAATTTAGCAAAGCACTAAACTATTATTTGTTAGGCCTGGACATTAATAAGTCGATTGGCGACCTGAACTACCTGGCACAGAGCAATATCAATGTTGGAGCATTATACCTCGAGATGGGCGAACCCGAAAAAGCCCTGCCTTATATCAATGAAGGACTGCAACTGGCCAAAGAAACCAATGCCCTGATCACCTATAAGAGAGCCATCGACCTGATGTACACTTACCACAAAAACAAAGGCCACTACAAGCAAGCCATTGCTTATATGGAAGAATCGAACAAAATCAATGATAGCATTTTAAGTAACAACCTGAGGCGTACGGTTATCCAGATGCAAACGCTTTTTGACAGGGAACGAAGCGAAAGCCAGATCGCACTTTTGCAGCATCAGAAAGAATTAGCCGATCTGCGGATGAAAGATCAAAGGCTGGTTAATTTCATTTATATTTCAGGACTGATATTATTGATGTTGACACTGCTTATCGGTATTTATTTAATGCACATTAAAACCAAATCGAACAAGCTGTTGCGCAAACAAAAAACTGAGATCGAACAAGCACAGGCCGAACTAAAGGTGTATGCGGATAAGTTGTTGCAAGCCAAAGATGAAGCCGAGCATCACAGCAAGCTCAAAAGTCAGTTTTTGGCTAATATGAGTCATGAAATACGCACACCAATGAATTCCATAATCGGATTTGCTGATATACTGCACAAATTGATCGACAATAGTCAGCACCGTACTTTTTTGGAAGCTATCCGTAACTCCGGCCAGAGCCTGATTATGCTGATAAACGATATACTCGACCTGTCTAAAATAGAAGCCGATAAAATGATCATCGACAATGGTCCTCTAAACCTGCGTACGCTTGCCAACGAAATCAAACAGCTTTTCTCACTCCAGCTGCGCGAAAAACAGCTAAACTTTCAATTACAGCTTGACGAAGCCCTTCCCGATGAGGTATTATTAAGCGAGGTACGACTGAGGCAAATACTTTTTAATCTGATTGGTAATGCTATAAAATTTACTGATCAGGGAAGTATCGGGCTGAGGATGTTTGCAACTGAAAGTAATAATCAAAAAGAGTTGATCGATTTGCATATCCTGATTTCGGATACCGGTATTGGGATCGACAAAGAGAACCAGGATAAAATTTTTGAGGCCTTTTATCAGCATCCTTCACACGCCGCTAAACTGAAAGGCACAGGATTGGGTCTTGCCATTACACAACGACTGGTTAAAGCCATGAATGGAAGTATCAGCCTGGAAAGTCAGATGGGTGTAGGGTCGGTCTTTTCGCTTTGTTTTAAAGACGTAAAACCCATACAGCTGGCAATTGAACCATCCGACATTTTTAATGAGGTGAGCTATCATGAAGTTGCTTTAAGCAATACTAATGCGTATAAAATACTGCTTCTCACTCAAAATCCGGTTAAGCATCACCTGATTGATGAAGTTGCATACCAAACAGAATATGAAATGATGCTTGCAAAAGGGAGTGACGAATTTTTTGAATTGTTTGGCACTCATCACCCACAGTGCCTGATTATCGATCCGGCAGAAGTGACTAACCCACTCAAAAAAGGACTTTTTATCATCATGCGCGAACAAAACCTGCAATTGATTTATATTGACGAGATTAGCCCTTCGCAGCAACAGCAATATCCTGATGGTGTAGTGTTCAAACTGCCTGATCAGCAGGACTTGCTCAAACATTTTCTGATTAAATCACGCAACGAAATATTAACAAACAACTTGTCTGACGACCAGTTGATTTTGCAAGCAAATGTCGAACTAAATCCGGCTTTCGAAAAAGTTCATAATTTATGGTTAAAAGCACTTGGAAGCAATATAGTAGGTGATGCGCAACAGTTTGCCATCGAATGTATTAATGTGGCAGATGAGAAAAAAATAAAGGAGCTGTATCATTATGGAAAAAGCCTGGAAGCAGCTGTCGAAAATTTTGATGTTGAACAGATCAGTCGTTTGCTTCGGCAATTTCAAAACCTTAAAGTTATTGAAACAAACATTTAAGATATTACCAAACAAAAGCTGATCATTCAAAAAAAACCAATCATTATGGAAAAAAAACCAGTTTTGGAAAGACTGCTTATTGTTGATGATTTACCAAAAAACATTCAGGTGCTTGGCAAATTGCTTTCCGGGCCTAACCGGCAAATCGCTTATGCCTTGTCGGGTAGTGAAGCCCTAAAGCTTACTTCCGAGAGTCTTTTCGACTTGATTTTACTTGATATTATGATGCCCGGGATGGATGGTTTTGAAGTATGTGCCAAACTAAAAAAAGAGAAAAAGACTGCTGATATTCCCATCATCTTTCTAACGGCAAAAACCGAAGCCGAGGAGATTGTAAAAGGATTTGAGTGTGGTGCCAACGACTACATCACCAAGCCTTTCAATGCCTCAGAATTGCAGGCACGGGTTACAACACAGCTTGAGCTGATACGCAACAAAAGACAACTGCAGGAGCTGAATCAAAGTCTCGAAGAAAAGGTGGCCCAGCGCACCCTCGAACTGCAACAGGCAAACAAACAGCTGGCGCAGCTCGAAAAGGCCAAAAGCGATTTTTTAACCATCATCAGCCACGAACTCCGTACCCCCCTCAATGGTATCATCGGAATCACTTCCTTACTTAAACAAAACATAGCCGATGTGGAGCAAAAGGAATACCTCGATTATCTGAACACATCTTCCGAACGCCTTGTCAGATTTGCCGAAACTGCCTTGTTGATAACATCGCTTCAATTTAATAATCAACAGGTTGAACTTTTTGATATTGACCTTGAAAACCTTTTTGAAATGGTGGTTTACGAACTCCAGTCCTCACTGGACGAAAAGGAAATCAAGGTGGAGATCAAGATCGCAAAAGATGCCAGGATAGTGAAAGCGGATGCCGATTTACTCCAGAAAAGTATTTGTATCGTTGTAGAAAATGCCATCTCACACCTTCCAACAGGAGGAAAAATATGGCTTTCCAGTAGTTTGGAGAACCATTCGATCTGCCTCGAAGTGCGTGACGATGGTAAGGGTTTTTCGGAAGAGGTGCTCAGCCGATTGCAAAACTTTTTAAGACAGGAACATATTACTATCGAACAGGGTTTTGGTCTTTCGCTGGCCGCCGTTAAGCTGATCATCAGAGCACACAATGGGAACGTAATGCTTAAAAATGCTGATGAAGGTGGTGCTGTGGTACAGTTGCATTTTAACTGTTAGGTCCCTGTTCGTCCTACTTTGGCATCTGCCAAATCTGGCTCAACTTAAACTTTCTTTTGTATCTTCGCCCAATCAAAAAAAACTTAAAACAGATGAAATTACTCGAAGGTAAGGTAGCCCTTATAACCGGTGGCTCCCGTGGAATTGGAAAAGCTCTCGCAATGCGGTTTGCAGCCGAAGGTGCTGCCATTGCTTTTTCTGATCTCAGAAGAGATGAAATCATGGAGCAAACAGAAAAAGAATTGCTTGATTTGGGTGTTCAGGCAAAAGGTTATGGTTCCAATGCAGCTTCATTCGATGATAGCATTCAACTTGCCGAGGCGGTAGTTGCCGATTTTGGCCGGATCGATGTGTTGATCAACAATGCCGGCATCACCCGAGATAACCTGCTTATGCGTATGAGTGAGCAGGATTGGGATATGGTGCTTACCGTCAACCTGAAATCTGTTTTCAACCTTACGAAGGCAGTTCAATCTGTTATGCTTAAGCAGCGTAGTGGATCCATAATTAATATGAGCTCTGTGGTCGGTGTGAATGGAAATAAAGGCCAGTCAAATTATGCTGCATCCAAAGCCGGAATGATAGGCTTTACCAAATCCATTGCTGCCGAGCTGGGCAGCCGCAATGTTCGTTGCAATGCGATTGCACCAGGTTTTATCGAAACAGAAATGACCCATAAGCTTCCGGATGATGTACGCACACAATGGATTTCAACAATCCCGCTGCGAAGAAGCGGAAAACCGGAAGATGTGGCTGATGTAGCTGTATTTTTGGCATCCGATCTTTCGGCTTATGTAACTGGTCAGGTGATTAGTGTTTGTGGTGGCATGAGTATGTAAACCTGGTAAATTACCGGTTAGATCAGTAACGATTTGAAATTGAGAATATAAACCGGTTACTATGAATTTTCCTGTATTTCTGGAATACCCGGGCTGGTTGATTATCCCAATATTGATCATAGCAGCTACAATAGTAGCTTTGCTGTATTGGCGAAACAACACGCTTCCTTATCCGAAGTGGCTCAAAGTTTTGTTGGCACTTCTTCGCTTTCTGGTGATTTTTGTGTTGGGATTGCTGCTGTTAAAACCCTATCTGCTTCAACAGGTCAAAAATGTTGAGCCTCCGGTGCTTGTGCTGGCACACGATAATTCGGCTTCCATCGTTTCGGCTAACGACTCCGGTTATTATCGGAATGCTTATCTCGACAAGCTTGATTCTGTTTACAAACAGTTAAGCCGCGATTTTATCATTGATACGCTATTATTTGGCCAGGCAATTTCTCAGGCTTCGGTGCCGCGATTCAATGAAAACAATACTGATATTGCAGCTGTTTTTTCTCACCTTCGTAAATCCTATTTCAGGCGTAATCTGGGTGCTGTGGTGCTTTTTTCGGATGGGATTTATAATGCCGGTTTTCAGCCGGAGCTTGCAGCTGCTGATTTCCCTTTTAAAACTCATACCCTTGCCCTGGGCGACACCATTATGCATCCCGATCTGGCGGTTTTTGATATTCGCTTTAACCGACAGGTGCTCAAAGAATCGCTTTTTCCGGTTGAGCTTACCATCAGAGCGCACAATGCAATGCGTAAAAATGTGGTAGTATCACTTTGGATGGATGATAAAAAAATTGAAGAGCAGAACTTCATACCTGGCTCTAACCGGTATTCACGCACGCTGAATTTTCAGGCACAAGCAGATGAAGCAGGCTTTAAGAATATGGAAGTTCGTATCGAACAGCTTGATGAGGAGTATAATACAACGAATAATGTAAAACAGTTTTTTGTTGAGGTAATTGAGCAAAAGCAAAGTATTCTGGTGATAGCAAATGCTCCTCATCCCGATCTGGGTGCCATTCAGGCAGCCTTGGGCGATCAATATCAGCTGGAGTTTAACTATTCTAATACCAAACTTAATAGCGATGCCGCTGTGTATGATTTGCTTATTTTGCATCAAATGCCGAACGCAACGGATAATCACAGACCGCTTCAAAATTTCTTATCTGAAAGACCTCAAATGCCTGTGTTGTGGATTATCGGGCAGCACACAAACCTGAGCCTTTTTAATGAGATGCAGCAGTTAGCTAAGGTTTTCACATCCTCCGGTGATTTGATTCAGGTGAATGCCGGGTTTAATCAAAATTTTACAGCCTTTAATGCAGATGCCCAAATGGCAGAACAACTCAGCCAGTGGCCTCCATTAAATCTTCCTTATGCAGAACTGGAGTTGATGTCGCAGGCCGAAATATTGTTTTTTCAAAGGATTAGAGGTGTTGAGACAAACCGGCCGTTAGTGTTTTTCGGTCGTGATGGCGACCGGAAAAGCGGATTGATTTTTGGTACCGGAGTGTGGGGCTGGCGTATGCACGATTTCAAGAATAATCAATCACATAATCATTTTGACAATCTGATGCAGCAGATCATCCGATATGTTGTTATTCAAAATGATAACAGCTTGCTCAAAGTATTTGCCGAAGCATCATATACCAGCGGTAGTCCTGTTTTGATCAAAGCTGAGTTGCGAAACAAAAGTGGTGAATTGATCCACGATATTCCACTGGAAGCGCAATTGATTAATGAACAGGATGGAAGGACGTATGCGTTTGAGCTGATGCAGGATCCTCCTTTCTACACTTTGAATGCCGGGCATTTAAGTGAAGGGGTATATACTTTCACGGTTTCAGGTGTTTTGGGCGATGAAACGCTCGAAGCGCGGGGTCGTTTTATTGTTGAAAGTACCAGCATCGAAAGCAGCACACTTGTTGCTAACTGGAATTTGTTGCAACATATAGCCGGGCAAACAGGAGGAAATTTCTATACGGTTTCGGATATGGAT
Organism: Bacteroidales bacterium; assembly: GCA_028696715.1. Taxonomy (GTDB): domain Bacteria; phylum Bacteroidota; class Bacteroidia; order Bacteroidales; family F082; genus UBA5536. The sequence goes on along the minus strand of JAQVGO010000012.1, from coordinate 16,829 downwards.
CAACTTATCAATGATTTAGTTTCGGATGAAAGCCTGGTGAGCGTGGCGCGCTATGAAAATTTCTTTGATGCGCTGATTAATTTTCGCTTGTTGTTTGGTTTGCTGGTTGCTTTACTTGCCGCTGAATGGTTTTTGCGGAAGTTTTATGGTTCGTATTAAAGTCTTGAAGAAATTTGATCAAGACTAAAGTTTGTTAGTGGGGTTTTATAAAAATTTTTACTCTCGAATATCGCTTACAATTGGTTCAAACTTAATTTAGCTCAATAATTGTTTTTTCTAAAGAAAGTAGGAAACGATTTCACAATGATTTCAATGTCTTTAAGTGGAGAAGCAATCATCGCATATTGATTGTCGAGGTTGATTCTGTTTTCTTCTGATCGGAAACGATCGGGATGAATTTGCCACATGCCTGTTATTCCGGAAGGTGCCAAAAAACGATACGACCACTGATCGGTAGTTAGTTTTTCTGCTTCATACAGTGGCAGCGGCCGATTGCCAACAATAGACATATCGCCTTTGATTACATTAAAAAACTGTGGCAGTTCGTCGAGATTGAAACGACGAATTATTTTCCCAAAGCGGGTTACACGCGGATCGTCTTTCACCTTGAAAAACGCAGTGTTTCTGTTTTTGCGTCTTTTCAATTCAAGATACCAGTTCTCGCAAATCTCAGTTCCGTCAATATACAAAAGTGGAGAACAACTTTTGCCAAGTCTTTCGCACTCCGGACAGCTTTCTTCATTACCTGGTTGCTGATGTTGTTTGTTGATCAGGTATAAGTTAAGCTCTGAGAGTTGATTTCGTTCTTCTTCGGCATTGATCCGCATCGACCTGAATTTGTAAAACCTGAAAATGTCGTATCCGGTGCCTACACGCTCCGAAACGTAAAGCACAGGACCTTTCGATTCCAGTTTTATCAATAGGGCAATCAACAATATTAGAGGTGAGGTTATCGCAATCGCCAACGCCGAAAATATGATATCAAACAGCCTCTTCCCGAAACCAATTCGATACTGCTCAAAAGATTCCCTCTCAGGAAAAATAATTTTACTCATTTGAATCGCATTTATACCTGGTGTATTACTGATTAGCTAGTTGGCCAGGATAAAACGGTTGAATTGGTCGCAAATATAATTGAATTTCTTTCAAAAAGACCTTCAACAATAAATCTCCTTTAATTTTCTGCCTGCAAATTCCTGATTTATAAATTCCGCTTCCTGATGATCCAATAGCTTGTACCCAAAAACAAGAGTGTATAAAGCAGCACCACTATTAAATCATGGTACTCGATATAAGTTTTAAAGTTGAGCCCAAAGAGTTGCATCAAACTCGAATTGGGTACATCAATCATGCTTCCAATGCGCTTAAATGGCAGGTTACGAGCCACAACTTCAGGCACATAAAAACGTATAATAGGCTCAATAACATAGTAGGCAACTAAAAAAGTAACGATGCTTAACCCACTTCTTCGAAGCATGGTAACGATCAGCAGAGCAAAACTCAGGAATGCTGTTATTTCCAGTGCATAAGCAGCTATGAAATAACTCTTGTCAGCAATGCTGATCAGGCTAAGGTCTGTCGAATGTAAAAAACCCTGAATCAATACCCACATGGCAAGGATCAATACCGAAAACAAAACCAATGCCAGTATGATAAGGCCTTGCGTAACAAAGTATTCTCCACGACTTAAACCCATCATGATTTGTAATCTGTTTGTACGGTACGAATATTCTGCGGCAACAAATACAATGAGTATAAGGGCTGGAAAAACTTTTAAAAATCCTGCCAGATAACTGAGATTATGCCAGACGTATGGAAACTGATAAAGGGAGAAATCTGGAATTGGGATAGGGGAGTTTCTGCTTGCGTCTCCTGCGATTTTGTTTACAAAGGATTCTACACCAAACAACATACCGCTGAGGCTCAACACATATAACGACAGCATGATCCAAAATACCCTGCTTTTGAAAAGCTTTCTGAATGTAATCAATCCTAATCTTTTCATGCCTGTTGTTTTAATAGTTCCAGAAAATGTGTTTCGAGGGATTTCTTTGTGGTGTTCAAATGATTTACACGCACGCCCTTTCCGATCAGATAGGCATTCAAATCGGCGGGGGTATATGCATTTTCAAGTTGAACCTTTAGTAACCCATTGCGTTGTTCGTGCAAATGAGCCCAGGCGCACGATTGAATTTCTTTTTCAAGTAAGTCTGTATCCTCAGCCGATACCTCCAGCAAAATGGCGTCGTTTCTAATAGCTTCTACACTTCCGGAATACAAACAGACGCCTTTTTGCATAACAGCTACATGGGTGCATATTTTTTGCACTTCGTCAAGCAAATGACTGGCCAGGATAATGGTTTTGCCTTGTTTCGCAATTGACAGGATCATTGCCCTGATATCGGCAATTCCCTGGGGATCAAGGCCGTTGGTAGGTTCATCCAGAATCAGCACATCCGGATTCCCAATCATTGCAGCAGCAATGGCAAGTCGTTGTTTCATACCCAGCGAGTAGGTTCTGAAAGCATCATGTCTTCTTTCGAAAAGCCCTGTCATCCTGAGTAAGTCAGGAATTTCATCATAAGTGGTTTCTTTGATATCAGCAATGATTTTTAAGTTATCTATCGCATTGAGGTAAGGATAAAATAAGGGTGTTTCAAGGATTGAGCCGATGCGTTTGAGAATGGCAGGCGAAAGCGGTTGACCAAACCATTCAAAGCTGCCCTGGTTGGGTTGGATCAGCCCCAAAATCATGCTTAGAGTTGTAGTTTTGCCCGAACCATTAGGGCCTAAGATGCCAAAAATCTGAGCTGTTTTAACCTCCAGTTGTAGTTTGTTCACAGCTTTTATTTTGCCAAATTGTTTTACGATACCATGAATGTTTAATACGGTTTCGGAGGGCATATATTCAGTTTTCAATGGATTTGATTTTTAGGAGACGAAGGTAAAAGATTTTTATCATAAATCATTTATGTCGTGGCACGGGTGCGAATTGCTGTGTTGCAGTGCAGGCTTCATCTCGCTTGTTTGATGCCATTACTTCGCTGGGCAGTTAAAATTTTTGACTTACCTTTGTAGCGAAAAATTATTGATTTTCAGGCGAATTATTTCTTTTTAGCCTGAAGATCCATTTAAAAATTATACAAAATCTGGTTTAATGAAAGTAGGAACTAAAAAAGTTGTTTCACTCACTTACGAATTGCGTCATCAGGACGCTCAGGGCGAATTAATTCAAAAAGTAGAAAAAGACAGACCTTTTGTTTACCTTTTTGGTGTTGGTGGTTTGTTGCCAAAATTTGAAGAGAGTCTTAATGGCTTGGCTGTTGGTGACAAATTCAGTTTTAATCTTTCAGCCAACGAAGGTTATGGTCAGCCCAATGATGAGGCTGTCATTGATTTGGATAAGAAAATTTTTGAAGTAGATGGCAAGATTGATGAAGAATTGCTTCAAGTCGGGAATCAGATTACCATGCAGGATCAAAATGGCAATCCATTGGATGGTGTGGTAATGGAAATCTCGGATGATACTGTTAAAATGGATTTTAATCATCCGCTTGCCGGAATGGATCTGCATTTTTCGGGTGATATTCTTGAAGTTCGCGAAGCCACAGCCGAAGAGCTAAGTCACGGGCATGTGCACGGACCTCATGGTCACAACCACTAATAGCTGAATCGATAGACTTCTTAAGTATTTTAAAAACGTGTTTTAAAATCAGCGTTTGTATTTTTTACGCTTTTTTTGAAACACGTTTTTATTTGCGCTCCAGATCAGAAACACTGCCGGAACTTTGTGGAAATTAAATTGTTTTGTCTGCCATGCTGCCACAGGCAAAGTGATGATTTTTTCGTTGGATGTGCTTATTTCAGCCGCAACACACAATAAAGTATCAGCTTTGCAATGTTTGGTGATGCGTTCAATCATGGCGTTGTTTCGGAATGGCGTTTCAATAAAGATCTGAGTCTCGCCCGTGTTAAAAGATTGCTGTTCAAGTGATTTAAGACTTTGGACGGCTTCATTCTCGGGTATCGGCAAATAGCCATGAAAGCGAAAAGCCTGTCCGTTGAAACCCGAAGCCATCAAAGCCAGAATAATTGCATTGGGTCCGCTTAGTGGCACAACTTGTATTCCCCACTCATGGGCTTGTGCCACCACAGCTCCGCCCGGATCGGCAATGCAGGGCGTTCCGGCTTCCGACAAAAGGCCTCCGTCTTTTCCTTCAAGAAGTGGCTGAAGCAAGGAGCCGGTTTCGCGCGAATCAAAGTGTTTGTCGTGAATAACAAATTCAATCTCATCTATTGGTTTGGAAGCGCCGGCCTTACTTATAAAACGTCTTGCAGTTCGCAGGTTTTCAACGATGAAGTAATCCAGTTTGCGTACCACTTCAATTGTTTGAGCCGGAATTGTTTGCTCAGGAGCGGTATCTCCAATGGGTGTTGGAATCAGATAAAGTGTTCCTTTATTTTTCATTGCCAGGGCAGTGCATTTAAATCTACATTTCCACCCGAAAAGATAATACCGGCTTTTTTTCCTTTCAGGTCAATTTTACCGGATAAGGCAACAGCCAAAGGCACGGCGGCACTGGGCTCGATGATTATCTTCATCCGCTCCCAAACCAAACGCATGGCTGCTATTATTTCGGTTTCGCCAATGGTGATGATCTCGTTAACGTGGTTGAGAATTATAGGGAAGGTGATACTGCCTAAGGAGGTTAAAAGTCCGTCGGCAATTGTTTCCGGATTGATGCTTGGGACAAGGTTTCTGGTAGCGAACGACCTGTAAGCGTCATCAGCTCCTTTGGGTTCGCAACCAATAACTTTGGTGGTGGGAGACCAATATTTTGCAGACAAAGCTGTTCCACTGAGCAGCCCGCCACCGCCAACCGGACAAAAGATGTAATCGAGCTTTTCGGTCTGATGCAACAATTCCATCGCACAGCTGGCTTGTCCGGCAATGATGCGGTAATCATTGTAGGGATGAACAAAACTTGCACCGGTTTTGTCTATCACTTTTTCCAGAGCTGATTCGCGTGCTTCAAGTGTGGGTTCACAAAAAGTAATGATGCCGCCATAAGCTTTTACTGCATCAACTTTTACTTTGGGAGCTGTGCGTGGCATAACGATAAAAGCCTTGGCATTGAGTATTGTTGCTGCACGAGCAAGAGCCTGTGCATGATTGCCGCTCGAATGGGTGGCAACGCCGGCTTTTAGTTCATCTTTGCCGAGCAATAATAAAGTGTTGAATGCTCCGCGTGACTTAAAAGCTCCTGCCTTTTGAAAATTTTCGCATTTAAAGTAAAGACTTCCCTGAACCAATTGATTCAAATATGCTGACGATAGCACAGGAGTTTGATGTATGTAAGGGGCTATGCTGACGGCTGCCTGCGAGATGGTTCGCTTGTCAGGAATAGTTTCAGTTGTTAGCTGCATACAATAAGGCTTTTTCAGCAATTTTCTGACAGGCTTTTTCCATCAGCTCAAACACTTTTTCGCAGTCCTCAATACCACTGAGATAAGGATCCGGGATAACTTTGTTGGAGCCGGGCTCTATCACATTCATTAAGTAGTCAATTTTTTGCAGGTCAACTTCCTTACGTGCCAGGTCTTTCACATCGTTCATATTTTGTGTGTCCATCACATAGATGTGGTCAAAATGATCAAAATCGACTTTTCTGAAAAGACGGGCTTGTTTTTTGGAGATGTCGATACCATGGTTTGCCGCCACCTGCACTGCTCTCGGATCAGGTGGTTCGTTGATATGGAAGGATTCAAATCCGGCCGATTCAACCTTTCCTTTTAAAGCTTTTTCACGAAAAATCTTTTTTAAAATACCTTCTGCCATGGGTGAGCGGCAGATGTTTCCTAAACAAACAAAAAGTATATTCATAGTCTTGAAAATTTGTTTTAATCCGGAATTTTCTGTTGTAAAATTTCCTTTTTACACAGTATCCGTTTTTGGTTTTATCAGTACGAATATACTACATTTTTGAGGCTAATGCTGAATTTTTTTATTAATTTCGTTTACGTATCCTTCAAATTGTTTATCAGTTTCAATCAGGTTGCTTACTGTTTTACAGGCATGTAGAACAGTAGCGTGGTCTTTGTTGCCACAGTGTAGTCCGATGGTGGCTAAAGACGATTTGGTGTGCTTTTTCGAGAAGTACATGGCCAGCTGGCGTGCCTGAACAATTTCGCGTTTACGGGTTTTCGTATTGATTTGCTCAACAGGCAGGCCGAAGAAATCGCACACCACTTTTTGGATGTAATCAATTGAAATTTCGCGTGTTGTATTTTTTACGAATTTATCTATCATCTGCCGGGCAAGGTCGATGGTAATGGCTTTTTTGTTGAGCGAAGATTGTGCCACCAAAGATATCAGGGCACCTTCCATTTCGCGAACATTGGTAGTGATGTTATATGCCAGGTATTCAATCACTTCCTGTGGAATTTCGATGCCATCGTTGTATAATTTCCTTTTCAGGATGGCAATCCTGGTTTCCAGATCTGGAACTTGTAAATCAGCCGAAAGGCCCCATTTAAAGCGCGAAAGCAAGCGTGGTTCAAGCCCTTTTAGCTCAACCGGAGGTTTATCACTTGTGATAATTAACTGTTTGTTATTTTGATGGAGGTGGTTAAAAATATGGAAAAATACATCCTGTGTTTTGTCTTTGCTGGCCAAAAACTGAATGTCATCAATGATCAACACATCGATCATCTGATAAAAATGCACAAAATCGTTTTGATTATTGTTGCGTGCCGATTGTATAAATTGACTTATAAATTGCTCTGTTTGAATGTATAAAACTGTTTTGTCGGGGTAATTGTTCTTTACCTGCAAGCCGATGGCATGAGCGAGATGTGTTTTGCCCAAACCTGTACCGCTAAAAATAAGCAGGGGGTTAAAGGCTGTTTTACCCGGATTTTCGGCAACGGCATATCCTGCGGATCTTGCCAAACGGTTACAGTCGCCTTCAACAAAATTATCGAAGGAATAACTTTCGACCAGCTGCGACTCAACTTTAATTTTTTTAAGTCCTGGAATAATAAAAGGATTGGGGATGTCTTTTGAGGTGCCTTTATTCAGGTCGAGCGGCATCGAAACGAGTGGGTTTTTTGTGTCTTTTTTGTTGCTGGTCGGAAATTTTATGGCGTAAGGTGTTCCGGCATCATAATTATCCATGATGATGCTGTATTCCAAACGGCCTTCTACGCCTAATTCTTTTTTAACCGTTTTTTTGAGTAAACTGATGTAATGCTCTTCGAGCCATTCATAAAAAAACTGACTGGGAACCTGAATTGTCAATACATTGTTCTCAAGCTTGATTGGTTTGATTGGTTCAAACCAGGTTTTGTAGCTTTGGCTGTGAACATTGTCCTTAATCACACTTAAACAATTGTCCCAAACATCGATGTGTCTTTTCTTCATCTAATTGATAATCAAACAGTTAATACAAAATTAACAACCGCACATTTCCGTCAAATCAGTAAACTACTGATTGTTATTGCTTTACAATTCGTTTGAGGAGCTGCTGATTTTTCAACAAATATGAGAGTAAAAAAGTGAAAAAAAAAATTAATTTGCCCTTGAAATATTATTTTTTTTGATGTAAATCAGCAGACTGATATCCGATAACGGAGAATAAATTTTTAACAGTCAGTCATCTAATTAGTTTCGAGAAATTTGATGTTCAAACCATACAAATTTTTAAACTTTTCTTCAATGCGATCTGCTTCACTTTTTCTGATCCGGATTTCAAAATAGCAGTTTAATTCAAATTTTGGATTATGTTGCTCCAGGTTTTCCTCCTTCATAATTCGCATCACTTCATTCATCAAAGGATATTCAAATTGAAGTGCATAATGACAGTCGATGGTCTTTTCAATAATTTCGCAATCTTCAAGGGCTTCACGAGCAGCTGATTTATAGGCGTTTATCAACCCGCTTACGCCCAATTTAGTGCCACCAAAATAGCGTACAACAACAATACAAACATTGGTCAGCTCTTTTGAGAGTATCTGATTGAGAATCGGCTTTCCGGCTGTTCCTGAAGGCTCTCCATCGTCGTTTGCCCTGAAAAATGATTTATCTGTCCCTATCATATAGGCATAGCAATGGTGGCGGGCATCGTGATAGCGTTTTTTAAGATTCTCAAGTTCCTGCTTCACGTCCTCCTCGCTGTACACCTTAAAAGCATGAGCAATAAACTTACTGCCTTTCTCTTTGTAGAGTCCTTCTCCGTTTTCGGATATTTCTTTATAAGTATCGTCCATTGTCAGTTATTTGCAATCATGATTATGGCTATTATGGCTATTCCGATTCCTGCCCAGTTTGTCTTACTCAGTTTTTCGCTAAAAAAGATCAAAGCAATCAAAGCCGTAAGCGCAACAACTCCGGCATTTCTCACAGGAAACAAAACAGAATTGTCATAGCAAGCCATACTTTTGAATAAAAAAAAGGTGGAACCAAAATTGATGAGTCCCAGTATAGATCCGGCAAGGATATTTCTAAATTTCAGTGCTTGATGTGTTTTTGTTAGGTTGAACAACAAAACTGAACTGCCAATTAATAATGCCACAAAAAAGATACTTGCCAGCAAAAGCAATAGGTCGTCTGTAACATAGTAGTGCTCTGCTATTTTCATCATAAGATCATTAATTCCGGTGCCCAAAAATAAAAACAGTGGAAGTAAAATTACCTGCCACGAAAGCTTGAATTTATCATTTTTGTCCTTTCTTAATGCCATATATAATGCCAGCAATGCCAATAAAATCCCTAAAATTTTCACAATCGATCCTTGTTCAAAAAAAAGCAAGAAACCGGCTAAGGTTGGTATCACAACCGACATTTTGCTGGATACTGCTGTGATGGCAATACCGGCTTTTTGGCTCGAGAGTGCAAACAGAAAAAACACACCGATAAAAGCTCCACCAATCAAAAACGAAAACGGAAACCAGCTGGCATCTACAAAGCGGGCCAGTTTTATTTCGCCAGAGTAAACCAATAGTGCGGTAATACCGGCAACCAAATAATTAGTAACGATCGCCTGCAAATTATTAATTCCAAACTTTTTAAAGAGTTTGAAAACTACGAAAATCGCAGCAGAGAGTATGGTAGTGGCTAATAAATACAGCATTCTGGCGTGATGAAGTGCAAAGTTAGCTTATTCTTGCAGAAGCCAAAACTAATGTCACCTTCAGAAGTGATAGAAAGTGAAAACCAGGTAAAATACTTATTCAATTACAATTTCGTCAGCAAAAATCCAGGCGGGTTCGCCGGCTCCAATATGGCCTGGCGGACAAACTTTTCTGTTTTTGGCAAAAACTTTCACGTAGCGCGCATTTTGATCTTTCACGCTCATTTCAAACTCTTTCATCAAACTGCCAGCATGATAAACAGAAATGGTGTTCGCAATTCTCTCGGTTTTTTCAAATGTCTTTCCGTCCATCGAAAATTCAAGCTCAATCCATTCAGGCATAAAGATCCATGAGCGTTCGTCCTGTAAAAAACCAATTGAAACCTTGTCTATTTTTTGGGTTTTGCCCAGGTCAACTGTTGCTGACAAATCAATTCCATGATAGCCCTGCCACGATCCTGTCCTGAAATCGGCCTGACCTCTTTGTCGGTCAATCAATGCGATTTCTCCTCCGGCATGGTATTGCGGACTGTATTGGGTGTGCAGCTCAATACTTCTTCCGGACGGAATACGGTAAAAATTAGCAGTAACTACTGTACTGGACTTTCCGTTCACCAAAGCATAAGCATTAATTGTAGTGGTTTTGTTCAGGCTTAAAATTTCTTTAAAAACACGGCTGTTAGAGTTTGGTTGGGTGTTATCGGTGGTGAAAAATATTTTGGCATCAGGATGTTGATGGATCATTTTTACTTCAATCTGATCGGTAAAGGTTTTTGAATCAGCCTGAATCAACGGAACGGCTGTGAGCTGTTGACCATCGATTTTTTGCTTGGGTCGGGATTCGGGTGCAATACCAAAGTCATTTCCCGGTTCAGCACCCATAAAAAACTCCAAAACACCCCCGGCAGCAATGTCTTCGAAGGTGATGAAACTCTTCGAATAGTGTACCCCATTAAGTGTAACGCGCTGGATGTATTTATTTTCATTGGAAAGTCCTGTTGCTTTGACCAGAAATTCAGACCCGTTTTCTAACCGCATTATTGCTTTTTCAAAACGTGGCACACCTATAATATAATTTCCTGATCCAGGGGTAACCGGATAAAATCCAAGGGCACTAAACACGTACCAGGCCGACATCTGTCCGCAGTCTTCGTTACCACTCAAACCATCGGGCGCAGCATGATAGAGCTCATCCATAATCTGACGAACCAAATCCTGGGTTTTGTGTGGTTGACCAACAAAATTATAAAGGTAGGCCATATGATGACTGGGCTCATTGCCATGCGCATATTGGCCAATAAGTCCGGTGATATCAGCCTGTTGGCGACCAGTTAATTCTGTCTTTCCTCTGAAGAGCGAATCCAGCATTTCGGCATAAGCATTTTCTCCGCCCATGAGGGCGATATGTCCTTCTACATCTTGAGGAACAAAGAAATTGTATTGCCACGAATTGGCTTCAGTAAGCATAAAATTGACTTGTGCCGGGTCAAAAGGATCAATAAACCCACCATTTTGTCGTCCTCTGAAAAATTGGGTTTGATGATCAAACAGGTTTTTGTAATGTTGAGCCCGCAAATAAAACGAATCAGCCAGTTTGTTATGTCCCTGCGCCTTGGCAAATTCTGCTATGCACCAGTCGTCATAGGCATATTCAAGCGTTTTCGATACCGATTCACTTTCGTGATCAGCCGGAATAAAACCAAATGTTTGATAGGCATCCAAACCATGCAATTGTTGCCGGGCACTTTTTTTTATAGCTTCCAAAGCCTGATGCTGATCAAAACCGTGGATTCCGGTTCTCCAGGCATCCACAATCACAGGCACGGCATGATAACCGATCATACATTGGGTTTCGTTGGCTGCCAGTTCCCAAACTGGTAACAAGCCGCCTTTGTCGTAGATATCGAGCATATGACGGATCATTTCTGCACTCCGTGTTGGTTCTATCAGATTGAACAAGGGGTGCAGAGCCCTGAATGTGTCCCAGAGGGAATAAACTGTATAAGCTTTGTCCTGGGATTGATGTATCAGCATATCATGTCCGCGGTATCGGCCATCAACATCGGAGTAAAGATTAGGAGCCAGCAGGGTATGATACAAGGCAGTGTAAAAAATCGTTTTGTCGCTTTCAGATTTTCCTTCAACCGAAATTTTATTAAGTTCTGAGTTCCAGGTGTCGCGGGCAGAACTACGCTGCTTGTCGAAATCCCAGTGTGGGATTTCGGTAAGTAGGTTGTATTGAGCACCAGATTCATCCACTGCCGAGATGCCGACTTTTACCAGAATGCTTTCATTTTTGCTTGTATTGAAATCTACCCAGGCAACAATTTTTTCACCTTTGGCAAAGGTCTGCATAGGCTGGAGCTTATCGTTTTGTGCAATTCCGAACCGCTTAAATGGTTTAGAGAATACCGCATAAAAATAGATGTGCTGATCATTGGCCCATCCTTTTGTTCGGCGATATCCGCTGATGGTGCTGTCGTTTTCAATTTTTACCCAGGCATCCAAAATTTTATCCGAAGTTACCCCTTCAAAAAGATCAATCAGGACATGTGAACTATCGCTTTTTGGAAAGGTATAGCGATGAAATCCAGCTCTTTGACTTACTGTTAACTCTGCATTAATCTGATAATCCTCAAGCCAAACCTGATAATAAGCTGCTTCGGCATTTTCTTTCTCATGCGAAAAAACTGATCGGTAGCCTGAGGCCGGATTTTCTTCAAAACCAGGCTCAAGCAAAAGCTCACCTACAGTTGGCATTAATCGAACATCACCATAATCGCCAATGCCGGTTCCGCTTAAATGTGTATGGCTAAAACCCATGATGGTTTGATCGCTATAATGATAGCCCGAGCAGCCATCCCACGAATCTTTTCTGGTGTCAGGGCTTAGTTGCACCATGCCAAAAGGCATGCTTGCCCCCGGAAAAGTGTGTCCGTGCCCTCCTGTTCCAATAAATGGGTCAACATAATCAACAACTTTTTTTTCGTGTTTACATGAAGACAGAAGAAAAATCAGAAGGAATAAGGTTAAAATCGCAGGAGGTCTCATAAATGCCTATGAAAATTAATAAAACGGTAAATAATCCTCTGGTGATTGCTGTTTGTCAGCCGGGTCACTCTTTACAAGAATTAATTCGGGCTGACAAATATCAGACAAACTTAAGATAAATTAGGTTGTAAGCAGTGCAGTTTTTTCATCAATAATCTTGACATTTTGAAATTTTGTTATATCTTTGTGATATTAAATTAATATCAATTTAAATTTATTGCAAGATGGAAAAAATTAAAACCGCCACATCCGGATATTTGATGTTGTTAGTTGTATTTCTGTTGCTTACGTTTGGCATTGCTGGCTTAATCATGCTCAAATCGCCCTTTTTTATTGTAATATTGCTGCTTGCGATATTTTTTGCGATAGGTTTTACGGTAATAAACCCCAACAAAGCGGTGGTATTGACTTTGTTTGGCAAGTATTCCGGAACTATAAAAGACAATGGTTTTTTCTGGGTTAATCCATTTTTCGTTCGCAGGTCGATTTCATTAAGAGCCCGCAATTTCGACAGTGAACCAATCAAGGTAAATGACAAAATCGGTAATCCGATTATGATTGGTGTGGTTTTGGTTTGGAGGGTATCTGATACTTTTAAAGCTTCCTTTGCGGTGGACGAGTTTCAGCATTTCGTGGTTGTACAGAGCGAGGCCGCGCTAAGAAAGCTGGCCGGAATTTATCCCTATGACAATTTTGAGGATCATGATGCCGAAATCACTTTGCGTTCAGGCGGTGAAGAAGTAAATGCCGAATTAGAAAGGGAGATCATCGAAAGGCTTGATATTGCCGGGATAGAAGTGATTGAAGCACGGATAAATTACATTGCCTATGCCCAGGAGATTGCGCAGGCGATGCTCAAACGCCAGCAGGCAACAGCCATTGTAGCAGCTCGTTTTAAAATTGTAGAAGGTGCTGTGAGCATGGTTGAGATGGCCCTTGATCAATTATCCGAAAAACAAATTGTTGAGCTGGACGACGACAAAAAAGCTGCAATGGTGAGCAATCTGATGGTAGTGCTTTGCGGCGACAGAGAAGCTTCACCAGTGGTAAACACAGGAACTTTGTATCAATAAAATTATGGCTAAGAAGAAAGCTTTTGCTTTACGGATTGAGGAAGATCTGCTTGATCAGGTTGAGAAATGGGCTGCTGATGAATTCAGAAGTACCAATGGTCAGCTGGAGTGGATCATCCACAAAGCCTTAAGAGAAGCAGGACGCATTAAAAAGAATGATAAAAAATAACCTTCAGAATGAGACACTTAAAATATACATGCCCAAAATGTGGCAACAAACAATATGAAATTGGTGAGATACGCGTGACCGGAAGCTTACTGGCCAAAATATTTGATGTGCAAAACAAAAAGTATTCTTCCGTTACTTGCAGCAGATGCACCTACACCGAATTTTACAAGGCAAACAGCAGCACCCTTGCCAATGTTTTTGATCTATTCGTTGGCTGATGTGTTGAAAGCACCTTGCTGAGTTTCACCTATTTTTTGCCCCTTGCGATACAGCTGCATTTTAAGTAGTTCAATCGCTGCTTTTTCAATGGGTTGCTCAAAAGGTTTTGACAAGGTATCAGGTTCAGAGCCATCCGTTGTGAAATAGATTTGGCCTGAAGGGACTTCTGTTTTCAGATTCAGCATCACATCGCCATCAGCATTTGTGATTTCTTCCACCCTGATCTGATTCACTGCTTTGCTGTATGTTATTCCTAAAGCATCATAGCGCAAAAAATGCGAGGGCAATTTATCATAGAACTTCTCCCAATCCCGCGATTTGGATGGGCTCCAGAGCACTTCAGATAATGCAGCCATGCGCGGAAGAGCCATATAGGTCACGTTTTCAGGTTTTTTCAGATATTCTGACCACAGATTGGCCTGAGCACCAAGGATATGTTTGGCCTGTTTTTCATTAAGTTCTTCGGGAACAGGTTCGTAGGTATATACTTTCGATAAGGGTGTATAACCACCAATAGCCAATGGTTCAGCTGCCGGATCACCCTGGTAATAATCGAAATAGCAATGGCTTACGGGTGTCATGATCACATCATGTCCTTGCCGGGCTGCTTCAATACCACCGGCTGTTCCACGCCACGACATAAGCGTTGCATCAGGCGCCAGTCCGCCTTCGAGAATCTCATCCCAGCCAATGATTTTACGGCCATGCTGATTGAGGTATTTTTCAATTCGCTGAACAAACCAGCTTTGTAATTCATGTTCATCGGCCAGGCCTTCCGATTTAATTCGCTGCTGACAGGTTTTGCAGGTTTTCCAACGGGTTTTGGGTGCTTCATCGCCGCCAATATGTATGTATGTTGATGGAAATAAATCCATTACTTCATCCAGAACCTGTTCCAGAAAAGCAAAAGTTTCGTCTTTTGTGCAGAAGATATCTTCAAAAACGCCCCAGCTGGTTTCAACCTGATAGGGGCCGCCGGTGCATCCTAATTCAGGATAAGCAGCCAAAGCCGCCGATGCATGTCCGGGCATTTCAATTTCAGGGATTATGGTGATATATCGCAGGGCAGCATAGTCCACAATTTCCCTGATTTCGTCCTGAGAATAAAAACCACCATAGGGCTCGCCATCATAAACTTTTGAGCTTGTTCCTCCGTGCCCGATCAATGTTTCATCGCGCCAGGCGCCAACTTCTGTAAGTCGGGGGAAAGCCTTGATTTCAATGCGCCAGCCCTGGTCGTCAGTAAGATGCCAATGCAGATGATTGTATTTGTACATGGCCAGCAGGTCGATGTATTGCTTGATAAATTCCACCGGAAAGAGGTGGCGGCATACATCCAGATGCATTCCCCTGTAAACAAAACGACTTCTATCGGTTACCGTTATGGCTGGCAATTTCCACACATCAGCGTGTTTTGCCTGACTATAAAATGCGTCAGGAAAAAGCTGATAAAGACTTTGCACCCCATAAAAAACTCCACGTGCTGTATTGGCCAATATGCTGATAAATTGTCCGTTATTGGTTTTTATTTGATAACCTTCATCACCAAGAATGCTATCATTCAAACTTATAGATAAATAGATGTCATTTTCGATGGATTTGGTCAGGCTATAAGGCAAAACCTCTGGTTTAAAATTACTTCCTGATGAAATAAACTGAGCCAGGTCTTCAGCAATTAACCTCAGTGCGGGATTTGGGTCTTCAAAGATGATTCTGCTGTTTTGGTCGAGTTTAAATTCCCGATCATTAACAAACATCCTATCGGGCTGTGGAATGATGTTTATTTGAGGTTTTTGTGAATTTTTACAAGCAGTAAATGCGAATAAAATACCAATTATGAGAAGCCAAAACAACTTTTTCATTTTAACTATTTTTCAGCGATTCAACATCAATCAGAGCCGTTTCATGGCTGTTGGCCAGGGCATACTGAAAACCCGGAGCATAGGCATAAGCACCCACTTCGCCTGATTTATTCAGGGCAATATACCCGATTTGAAAATGAGGATGTGCTTTAATTTTGGCAATAATTCTTCTTACGGCCTGTTCGCAGGCTTGCTGAGGCGAATAGCCCTGCCTCATCAGTTCAACAATCAAAAAGCTGCCCAGGGTTTTCATAACAGCTTCACCCTCGCCTGTGGCAGTGGCTGCACCTACTTCGTTATCAACAAAAAGTCCGGCACCAATGATTGGAGAATCGCCCACGCGTCCGGGATGTTTGTAGGCCATGCCACTTGTTGTGCAGGCTCCGGCCATATCGCCATTACTGTCCATTGCAATCAGCCCGATGGTATCGTGATTTTCCCAGTTGGCATGAGGCGCATAAGTTGCACCGGAAGCCTTCCAGGCTGCGTAATTGGCTTTCATTTCAGCCGTAAGCAAATCTGTTTTCATAAAACCCTGATCAAGCGCAAATTGCTGTGCACCATCACCAACGAGCATAACATGAGGTGTTTTTTCCATCACCTTACGGGCTACCGAAATCGGATGCATGATTTCTTTCAGGCAAGCTACTGAGCCTGCCCTGCCATCTGGTCCCATGATGCAGGCATCCAGCGTTACTTCCCCGGCAGCATCCGGAAATCCTCCATAGCCAACACTTGTCACCTCGGGATCAGCCTCCGAAACCCGAACACCTTGCTCAACAGCATCAAGAACAGATCCACCTTTGATCAACACCTCCATAGCAGCCTTATTGGCGGCCAAACCATGATTCCAGGTTGATACTATGACAGGTAGTGTTCCTTTGTCGGGAGTCAAAACAGTCGGTTTCATCATGGTGCTGGCAAGCCCGTAACGGCATCCTAATCCGGTTGCCATACCTCCGATAAACGTCTGGATCAGGAATTTTCTTCTGTTGCTCATGAAAAGCTTGATTTAAGTTTTGGTAATTCAGACAACCAAAAGGGCAGGAATGTCTGATTAATGCACGAAAATAATAAAACTTTGACTTCATTGCTTTGTCTGGCATGAATAATCAGCTAACAAAAATTCGAAACAGATGAGAAACCAAATATTTTTCTACTTTTGTTAGCGTTCGCAATGTGGCGGACAGTATTAAATACCCTTCATCAGAAATCAAAACTATGGCTAACGGCAACAACTCAAATCAGGCCTTTTTGGGCATTTCAGTTTTTGGTGCTATCTTTTTCATTTTTGGCTTTGCCACCACTTTCATCGTAACGCTTA
>JAQVGO010000011.1 GCA_028696715.1 Bacteroidales bacterium | reverse complement strand
CACCAGATTTATCTGATCCGTATCCTGATTAATTGGAAAGCCCATGTTGACAGGCTTTTGCCACAGCCCTGATGAATCTTTCCGACTGAGGAAAAGATCCATTCCTCCCATTCCGGGATGACCGTCAGATGAATAATAAAGTGTTTTGTTGTCGAAATGCCAGAAAGGTGCCATCTCGTTTCCAGCAGAATTTAAGATTTTACCCATGTTTTGTGGCTTATCCCATTTACCATTCGTAAAATGACTGATCCACAAATCGCTGCCACCAACTCCTCCTGGTCTGTTGCTGGCAAAAATCAGGCTTTTCCCATCAACCGACAAAGCCGGCTGCGACTCCCAATAAGCACTGTTCACTTCCACAAGATTCTGCGGAATCGACCAGCCGTGACTGTTTTTGGTTGATAAATAAATATCGCAACTTCCTTTACCATCAGGCCATCCGCAAGCCGCAAACACAATACTTTTCCCGTCGGCCGAAAAAGTAATCGCACCAATCTGCTTTGAATAAGGCCAGCTTGCAGGCTCCAAATCAATAGCCTCGGCCCAGGTTTCATCCAGCCATTCCGACAGCATTACTTTTTCAAGTTGGGGTTTATCATTCGCTATTTCCTGTCGTCTTGTGAAAAGTAATTGCTTCCCATCAAGTCGTAAGGCATTCACATATTCATCACCCAATGAGTTAATTTTTCCTCCAAGCGACAGCAAATCAATTTCCAACGGATTGGCATAAGCTTCTTTCCTGAAACAAGCAATTTCACGGAGTAAACTTGCTTTTTCAAGAAATGACGCAGGAATGTCCTCACGTTTCAGAAAGACTTCGAGTGCCGTCAAAGCCTTGTCATACTGGCCAATAGCTACATAGGCTTTGGATAGCACATACCCAATTCCCGGAAAATAATCGGCTGAGAGGTCATAAGCATGTTCATAAGCTTCAATAGCTAAACTTATGCTATCCAATTCATTAGCGGCATCACCCAACATCAGCCAGGCTTCAATAAAAACAGGATCTGCTTCAACGGATTTTTGGAGAAACGGAATACTTTTATAAAAATCGCCTGCACGGAAGGCTGTCTCAGCTGATTCGAAGGATTTCAGGGCCTTTCGCGAAGTTTGCTGCTGTGTATGATATTGCTGTGCCGAAAGTGGAAAAACCAACAACAGCAAGAGCAACAACATCAGGGGATACGCATATACTTGTGGCTTTGCAGGCTGATGCGCCATTGCGGATGCTTCATCACATAATCGGTGAGCAGGGGCATGATATTTTCTGATACGCTCCATTCAGGCTGTAAATATAAGTAACATTCGGGCTTCACCAGTTTGGCATTTTTTTCCGCCCATTCCAGATCGGCTTCCTTTTCAATAACAACTTTAAGCTCGTGCGCACGACTGTAAATCTCCGGTTTTGGCGGCGAAAGCTTTTTCGGTGACAAACATATCCAGTCCCAAGAACCGGTCAAAGGATGTGCTCCGGAAGTTTCCACCATGGTTTTCACTCCCATCTGCTGCATCAGTTTTGTGAAATAATCCAACGGATAGAGCGAAGGCTCACCACCTGTGACCACAACAGTTTTTGCGGCTTGTTCAGCTGCACGTTTTGCAATTTCATCTGCCGAAACAGGAGGAAAATGTGTGGCATCCCAGCTGGGCTTGGTGTCGCACCAGCTGCAACCCACATCGCAGCCGCCAATGCGGATAAAATAAGCCGCACTGCCCATATTGTGTCCTTCGCCCTGAATGGTATAGAATTCCTCCATCAAGGGTAGTTTGCGGCCGCCTTCAAGGATGTCCTGTTTGATATTTGTCATTTAAAATAGCAATAATAGATTTTTCTTTTACCAAAAAAAACTGCTTTAACAGTTTCACTTTCAGGCATCAACTCCAAGAATAATGTAGAATTCATTTCGTCTGTTTTAAAAACTTCCTCGTTTACAATCCGATCGCTTTCATCAAAATAAACTAAACGATAATCTCCATTTTTAAACTGATTGATATTGATTGTAAAAATACGTCTTTCATTGTCATTTTTATTCACCTTCAGAAGTTCGCCTTTGTGCAAGGCAAGATCAAAAGGATTTAAAAAAAGCTCCAAATCCATTTTGAATGCTCTGGCTGTGAAGGATTTACTACGCTCGGCAGAGATCATGATCTGCCAGGGATTAACAAATGCTACGCCCTCAATTTGTGTAGTAAGCAGGTTTGGAAGATCGATTCTGCGCTTATTGGCATCCATAAAGTTTTCATTTTCAAAACCATAAAAAAGCCACACAAAAGGTTTCCAGGTTTTGTAAGTGTATCCAACCAAGGCCAATTGATTTCGTTCAGAATCATAATCCGCTCCGGTGATTAACCCGCGGCCGTCAAATCGTCCCAACAGTTTTGCAGTGTGTTTGCCTGGTTCAATGGGCAAAGTATAAAGCTTTGATTGCTGATCACCTCTGTTTTTACTGAAAAGATAAAGTTGGTCCTTTCCGGCAACCATCGCTTCACAATCAAAATTATTTGATTTCCAGTTGACTGTATAATCAGTTTGATCCTCAAAGCTGAAATGTATGGTTTCAATTGACAACTCAGCATCTCCTTTCGGCGGGATATCCATTCGATTAACCCGATGAATCAGCAGATTTTTTCTGCTTCCGCTGTTATTGCCAAAATCGCCTATAAAAAGATAATGCTCATGCAAAGCCACATCTTCCCAGTCTGTATTTTTTATTCCGGAGAATAATAATCTCCTGCTGATTTCGCCGGTCGTTGTATCAATGCCATACAGCACCGCTTCGCCACCACTATCGTTGTGTGTCCAAAGTAATCCATCAAAAAAGACCAGACCGGAAGTCTCTTCCACAGTGTTAGGAAGCTCAAACAAAAAGTCAGGGTTTTGAACGGAGATTGGATATCTGCAATTGGCAGAAAGGCTGTCGGATGGATCGAAGTTGGCCGCAAACACATCATCACATTGTGCCTGCATTTGCGCTGTGCTAAAAAATATAGCTGAAAAAATCAGCCAATAGCTCAGAAAATTTTTCATGAATAAACCGCTTTCTTGCTTGCCAGCAGCGTGTTTCGCAACAAAGAAACAATCGTCATAGGACCAACACCACCAGGCACGGGCGTGATAGCAGAAGCTTTTTTTGACACTTCTTTATAATCCACATCACCGGCCAGGTAATAACCTTTTTCCTTGTTGGCATCTTCCACACGATGAATACCCACATCAATAACTGCTGCTCCGGATTTTACCATATCGGCCGTAACAAAGCCAACTTTTCCAATGGCAGCTATCAGGATATCAGCTTGTAAGGTAATTTCCTTGAGATTTTTAGTACGGCTGTGGCAGAGCGTAACTGTGGCATCGGCATTTTTCGCCTTGCGCGATAACATCACACTAATTGGCGTGCCTACAATATTCGACCGGCCAATTACCACTACATGCTTGCCTGCTGTTTCAATTTTGCTGCGTTCCAGCAACTCCATAATTCCATTTGGCGTGGCAGGCAGATAAGAGGGCAGGCCAAGCATCATGCGACCGGCATTTTCCGGATGAAAACCATCCACATCCTTGGCCGGATCAATGGCCATTAATATCTTTTGTTCGTTGATATGATCAGGCAACGGGAGCTGAACAATGTATCCGTCCACCTCTTCATCACGATTCAGGAATTCTACCAATTCAAGCAACTCCTTTTCAGAAGAATTAGCCGGAAGCCGATAAACCGAGGAGGTTATTCCGACTGATTTGCAGGCTTTTTCTTTGGATGCCACATAGGTTTGACTTGCCGCATCTTCGCCAACAATAATTGCAGCCAAATGCGGTGCCTTGTCATCCTTATCAATCATGGCCGCCACCTCTTTGGCAATCTCTTTTTTGATCTCGGCGGCAATCGCTTTGCCATCAATAATTTTAAGACTCATAATTTCTTCTGTTTCTATCGGCGACGCATCTGGTTCATCATGCGCATCATTTTCTGGCCGCCACCACCTGTCATCATACGCATCATTTTTGAGGTTTCGCTAAATTGCTTCACCAAGCGGTTTACCTCAACAATACTTGTGCCGCTCCCCATAGCGATGCGTTTGCGGCGACTGCCATTGAGCAGTTTTGGATCTTCGCGTTCAGCCGGTGTCATAGAATAAATGATCGCTTCGATTCCTTTAAAAGCATCATCCTCTATTTCGGTATCTTTGAGTGCTTTACCCATTCCCGGAATCATACCAGCCAGATCCTTGATGTTTCCCATCTTTTTAATCTGTTGTATCTGCTTGAGGAAGTCGTTGAAGTTGAACTCATTTTTGGCAATTTTTCGTTGTAGCTTTCGTGCCTCTTCGGCATCAAACTGCTCCTGAGCTTTCTCAACAAGTGAAACAATATCGCCCATGCCCAGGATACGATCGGCCATACGCTTGGGATAAAAAACATCCAAGGCATCCATTTTTTCGCCAATCCCGACAAATTTGATTGGTTTATCCACCACCGAACGAATACTCAAGGCCGCACCACCACGTGTGTCGCCATCCAATTTGGTGAGTACTACCCCATGAAAATCAAGTCTGTCGTTGAAGGCTTTGGCCGTATTCACAGCATCCTGACCAGTCATGGAGTCCACTACAAACAAAATCTCGTGTGGATCAACATTTTTCTTGATAGCTGCAATCTCGTTCATCATCTGTTCATCAACAGCCAAACGACCAGCTGTATCGATGATCACCACATTTTTACCAGACTGTTTGGCATGGGCAATGGCCTTTTTTGCAATTCCTACCGGATCTTTGCTTCCATCTTCTGTAAACACTTCAACAGCAACCTGTTCGCCAAGTACCTTGAGCTGATCAATAGCTGCCGGACGATAAACATCACCAGCCACAAGCAAGACTTGTTTTCCTTTTTTTGATTTAAGGTAATTGGCCAGCTTTGCCGAAAAAGTGGTCTTCCCCGAACCCTGAAGTCCGGCAATCAAGATAATGCTTGGATTTCCTTTGAGGTTGATTTCAATTTGCTCGCCACCCATCAGTTCGGCCAACTCATCATGTACAATTTTCACCATGAGCTGCCCGGGCGAAACAGCAGTGAGAATTTTTTGTCCTAATGCTTTCTCTTTTACCGTATTGGTAAAATCCTTGGCAATCTTGAAGCTTACATCGGCATCAATCAATGCCTTGCGTACCTCTTTAAGCGTTTCGGCAACATTAATTTCAGAAATGTGCCCCTGCCCTTTTAGCATTTTGAACGAGCGTTCCAGTTTTTCACTCAGGCCTTCAAACATAGTTACTTATCTGTTTATGATGAATTTTTTTATGCTTTTTTTCAGGCTGCAAAAATAGCAAAAATTCGGGAGATGTAGAACGAATAGGATATAATAAGGTGTAGGCAATACTGCACTTCTAAAATGAACTTAAGGTAAAGAAATTAAAGCATTTACAAAAAATGTTGTGTCCGTTCAAAAAACATAATCTCATAGCCAATATTACTCCTTTTACAATTTCATTTAAAATCAAACGTTAGCAGCATAGGTTGCAAAGTCAGACAGATGAATTAGCCTATCTTTGCAGCCTGTTAATTTTATTTAAGGTATTGATTTGATGAGACAAATTCCAATTCTTATATTCCTGTTTTTGCTGATATTGGCATTCAGCATTTTTTCCTGTAGAAAACATGATGAGATAAGCACAAATTCCGAACTAAAACTCAGTTTTTCTGCTGATTCTGTTGTTTTTGACACCGTTTTTTCAAGTCTGGGGTCTGCTACCCGTCAGCTGATGATCTACAACAATAACAAGGAACGTCTAAACATCGGTTCTATCCGTCTTGGCAATGCCAACAACTCTCCCTTCAGAATTAATGTGGACGGCAAGCCCGGCACACAAATCTATGATATTGAAATACCCGGAAACGACAGTCTGTATGTATTTCTGCGTGTGACCATTGACCCCGCTGACCAACAAAATCCCTTTGTGGTGGAAGACGATCTGGTGTTTGAAACCAATGGCAACAGCCAACAGGTGAAGCTGGTGGCTTGGGGACAGGATGCTGTTTATATTGTTGCTGATCAGCAAATTGCAGGATTTCCACCCTTTAAAGTTGTTGCCGACAGCCTTGAAACGACTGTGTGGACAGCAGAGAAACCTTATGTTGTTTATGGCTATGCCTTGATCGACAGCTATGGCACACTTCAGATTGAAGCCGGTGCCCGTGTTCATTTTCACGACAAATCCGGGCTTTGGTCGTTTAGCGAAGGCCAGCTGATTGTTAATGGCACAGCCGAAGCACCAGTGCTTTTCAGGGGCGACAGGCTCGAAAGCAGCGATGGGTTCGACTACCGCAATGTGCCCGGGCAATGGGATCGCATCTGGCTGATGGAAGCAAGGGCAGGAGCAGATCATCAGATTTCACATGCCATAATCAGAAATGGCTATATCGGGATTCAGGCTGAATCATTTCTGAAGCCCACCGAAGCTGCATTGCGTATTGACAATACCATCATTGAAAATCATACCGGCATGGGAATCTTCTCAAGGCTTTATGCCATTGAAGCAAAAAACACTGTAATAGCCAACTGCGGCAATTATGCCCTGGCCCTTACTGGTGGCGGCGATTACCGCTTTGTGCACACCACCATTGCCAACAACTGGAGCCTCTCGGTTAGGAATAATCCATCACTTTTCTTTAACAATTTTTTACTGGACTCTTCGAATAATCCTGTTGCGATTCCTTTTCAGTTTGCGATGGGAAACAGCCTGATTTACGGCTCCAATTCAGAAGAGTTTCATTACGAATTTGTGAGCAGTGCCGACACCAATTATGTTTTTGAAAACTGCCTGATAAAAACTGAGCGTCGAATAGCCGACTGGCCTGGCTTTGTGAACAGCATCGCCAACGAAAATCCGCTTTTTAAAGATTACGAAAACTTCAACTACAGACCCGATACCCTTTCACCGGTAATTGGAAAAGGAAAACCGGAATTTGCACAGGAAGTGCCTTTCGATCTGGATGGGGTTTCGCGTACCGAAAGTCCTGATTTAGGTGCCTATCAATTTGTTCCGGCCAACCGCTAAAACGGAAATATGATCATTGGAATTGGAGGCGTGAGCAGAGCGGGAAAGACTACCCTGGCCGAATGGCTTAGAAATCAGTTCCCGGGCAAAAAAACACATCTTATCTGTCAGGATGAGTTTGCTTATCCCACCGAACAACTCCCGCGAATTAAGGATCGCATTGACTGGGAACATCCGGATAGTATTGATCATGAAAGATTTAAAAAAAGTATCCTGGCCGAAAGCAAATTAAATGATATTGTGATTGCCGAAGGGCTGCTTGTTTTTCACGATCGGTTGACCAATAATTTGTACGACAGCATGTTGCTCGTCGAAATTGATTACCAAACTTTCCTGAAACGAAAAGATCAGGATCACCGCTGGGGCCATGAGCCCGACTGGTATGTAAAGCATATCTGGGAAAGTTATTTAAAATACGGCCAAAGCCCGGAACCGCAGCGTACACTCATTGTTGATGGCACCAAAAAGTTCCCATCAAAAACTATTTTGAATTTCATAGGCTAAATTGCTTCCATCATGGACCAGGAAATAATTCTCAAAACGACCGATTTTGTAAAACACAAAATTACCGATGCCGAAAGCGGACATGATTGGCTTCATATCGAAAGGGTTTACCAAAATGCCCTACAACTGATCGAAAACACTTCTTGCGACCGAACTGTAGTGCTGATTGCTGTTTTGGTGCACGATTTGAATGATTCTAAGTTTCAAAAAGGAAAAGAAACTGAAATCCTTGATGAAATCAGCAGTTTCTTACTTAAAACGGGTTTAAGCCCCGAAAAGCTCGAACATATCAAAACTATCATCCACAATATGTCGTTCAGGCACAGCTTTGGAAACAGCATCGACAAAAGCCTTGAATTTCAAATCGTGCAGGATGCCGACCGACTTGATGCCATAGGTGCCATCGGAATTGCAAGGGCTTTCAGTTATGGAGGATTTAAACAACGTCCGTTTTACACAGAAAACACAGCAGTAATCCAGCATGAAAGCAGCACATCCTATCAAAAAAGTAAGGCTGCAACCATCAACCATTTCTATGAAAAGCTGTTGCTCCTGAAAGACCAGATGAATACTGAAAAGGCAAAAGCAATTGCAGCGCAAAGGCATCAGTTTATGCTCGATTTTCTGGCACAGTTTGAAACCGAAAAAACAGGAAAAGGCTGATTAATTCAACAACTTAACTTCCTTTATTGCTTGATTTCCAAGCTGATCTTTCACCTCAATCCTGAGGTAATTTTCGCCTTTTCTCAGGCGTTCATCAACTTCATAAATCAACAAATCATTTTTGGCATCATATTCCATCAACAGCCATTCTTCGTTAAGCGTGGCATAGTATGTATCAATGCCGGATTCTTTGTCTTCAATCCTGACTTTTAAGGCGGATAAACCAGATACAGATTTTGTTTGGCCAAAATTTAAGCACTTAATGCTGGGTTTCAAAGTATCAACCAGCACAGTAAAACGTCCCATCAATCGGGGTTCAGCATGAAGGAATCCTGCTTCAAATTTTGTTTTCATTGCTGAAGTCTCATTTTTTTCGTCCAGGTAGGCGATGTATAACTTCTCAGGCTGCTTGAAATCAGGAGGTTTAACGGCCAATTTATAGGCCTTATGCACAGGAATTGTCAGGTCGCCAATTTGAAAAACCTCAAGGCCACTAAGGCTGTCAATTTTGCTTGCCACAACAAGGTATTCATCCTTATAAAAAGCATCCTTTGGAATATTCAGCTTGAAATTTTCACTTTCCAGACTAAACGCTGATCCAGCCTTGACAAGGATTCCGGAGGGATTTACTTTCTTAAAAGAAGTATCCGGCTCCACGCCTATCAATGTGAAAGGCAAAAACGAGCGGTTTTGATGGAAATCCAGTACTTCAAATGCGAGTTTGATGGTATCACCACTTTTCACCTGGACAATTCCCTGGGCTTTTTCATAAAGCTCAAGTTTATTTAAAGGATCAACAGCAGTTTTGATCAGCCGTTTTTTGTTTGTTTGATAATAGGCATAATCAATATAGCTGTTGATGTAACGTGTTTCGCCAAAGGAAAAACGATCCGCTTTCACCTCAAATAAAACGATCGAATCCTGCAAAAGCCGAATCGTATAAACTCCATTTTTATTAGGTGTATCGTTATGCTGATCAATCACAGAAATTCCAAAAGCAAAACTTCCGCGGAGTTCAACAGCTTGATGATCAGGCAATCGGTGTTGCTCGCCCCAGCCCTTAACAGGCAAATAAAAGGGCTTGAGCTGTTGATTCACAAAAGAAGTATCATTCATCGGATAAACCGAAAAATGACTGATTGCCGGCCGAATATAATCTTTTATCCGAATGCCGAAATACAAGGGATTCATGGGTTCCTGTGTTGCGGCATCACGGATTTCGAAATGCAGATGTGGCCCGCCGGATGAACCGCTGTTTCCGGATAAACCGAGTTGCTGTCCTTTCTTTATTGGAAACTGTTCAGGCTTGAGATAAAGGTTTATGGCGAAAGATTTTTGCCGGTATTGCTCCTGCTTGACATAAGCCTCAATTTCGGGACTAAAACGCTGTAAATGTGCATATACAGAAGTGAAACCATCCGGATGATTTACGTAAATAGCTTTGCCAAAACCAAAAGGAGACACCGCAATCCGGCTCACATAACCATCACCAATAGCAAAGACCTTATGTCCTTCGACACCCTGGGTGCGGATATCAATACCCGAATGAAAATGATTGCTGCGTAATTCGGCAAAAGTGCCCGACAAGTATATCGGGATATCAAGCGGAGACCTGTAGGTAGGAAATTGCTGCTGGGCATTGATAATCAGAGATGTTAGAAATAGAAAAGTAAAAATCAGTTTTTTCATTAAAATAGTTTGGTGAGTTGATTCATGTGTGTTATGATGTGATCTGCATCCGGAAAATCGCCTTTCAGCTTATACTCATTAAAGAAAACTGTTTTCAGGCCTGCCGTTTTGGCTCCGACAATATCTTTTTCGTACAAATTGCCTATCATTACGGATGATTCTGCCTTTGCACCACTCTTTTGAAGCACTGCAGCAAAAAAGCGGGGATCGGGTTTGGCAAAACCAAGTTCCTTTCTGGAAAAGAACAAATGAAAATACTGATCAGCACCAACTCTGGCCAAAGCCATCTTCATCTCTGCAACATCTGAATGACTGGCACTGGTGGCAATGATACAGGTGTATTGCTTCGAAAGCACTTTCAAACTCGCCTCTGCGCCCGGAATCCAGTCAACCAATTTCCATCCCGACATAGGTCCGGGCTCACCAAAATCGCGCATGATGGTATCGCCCCAGTCAAATATCAAAGTTTTAATCATAATCCCCATAATTTGGGCAAAAATACCAAAAAGCTTCTTACTGTAAATTTAGTACTTTTGCAATGTATTTTGGGTACTTAAAAAGTGCCGGATACCTAGGTACCGGATGTGAAATTATTTCCACAAAATGTTCTGTTTATGAAGGCAACCCATTTTATTTTTCTCCTGATTCTGTTTTCGGTTGTGCTTTTATTTGCTGCCTGTAATAAGGAAGATACCAAAGATGACCCTTATCCCCCATTTATCGTTTTGAACGGGACAAATCCAACATGGTCGCCTTTGGGTGAACCTTATGAAGATGCAGGAGCAAAAGCTTACGACATCACCGCAACACAGGACACCATCGACATCTCCGCCCGAATGCAAACGGAATCAGATGTTAACGAAAACGAGGTTGGCTCTTATCGGGTAACATACAACGTATCAGACGAAGCAGGCAATCAGGCCGAAGAGGTCGAACGCCGGGTTTACATCAATATCTACAAATGAGATTTCATTTCCCAATGATCAGGCGCATATCGTTGCCACTGCTGTTGCTTTTCAGGTTAACAACAGTGATGATTTTGTTAAGCCTTAGTCGTTGGTTGTTTTATGTGTTTAACCTCAACAGTTTTGGTTATCTTTCTTTTGTCGAACTGATGTCGCTTATGTTTGCCGGCTTGCGTTTTGACCTGGCGGCACTGGTCATAGTTAACCTCTTGTATATCTTGCTATTAGCCATACCTGCACCCATAAAATATCATCCCTTATGGCAAAAAACTGCAGATCAGATTTTTATCTGGACCAATGCCCTGGCGATTGGATTAAACCTGATTGATAGCATTTATTTCAGATTTATCTCAAAGCGCACAACCTCAGAAATTTTTCAGTTTTTGAGTAATCCGGATGAAAATATACTGCTGTTGCTCTGGCAATTCCTTACTGATTATTGGTATATGTGGGTGATTTGGGTGGTCTTTATCTGGGTTTTGTTTAGAATTACCAGGTTTTTTGTCCCACAGTCACCCGCTGCTGTTCGCATGAAAATCTGGTATGTCTTGCAGACGATATTCTTTGTCATTAGTGGTATATTTATCGTTATTGCCGGAAGAGGCGGATTCCAGCTAAAACCCATTAGCCTGGTCACAGCCGCCAGTTACGCCAGCACCCAACAAATTCCACTTGTATTAAACACTCCCTTTTCGATAGCTAAAACACTCAATCAAAAGGTGTTGCAACTGCGATCCGATTTCACTGATGAAGAATTGAAAAAGATATACACCCCACTTCAAAAGACCAAAAAGCCGGATTGGTTTAAGCGTACAGACCCCAAACCTAATTTTGTTATTCTCATACTCGAGAGCTTTGGACAAGAGTTGATCGGGTTTTACAATCCACAAAAACAAGGTCTTACACCTTTTATTGACAGTTTGTTCTCAAAAAGCATCACTTTCGATGGTCATGCCAACGGCAGACGATCCATCGAAGCATTACCGGCTATCTTAGCTGGCCTTCCATCCCTGATGCCGGTAGATTATCCAACTTCGGCTTATGCGGCAAATACTTTAGATGGCCTGGGAAGCTTGCTCAGTCAAAAGGGTTATACTACGGCCTTTTTTCATGGCGGCAACAACGGCACCATGAATTTTGATGCCACAGCCAGGGCTTTGGGTTTTGAACATTATTTTGGCAGAAATGAATATGCTAACGAGGCAGATTTTGATGGCAGCTGGGGCATATTCGATGAACCATTTCTGAAATTCAGCAACGAGACTATGAGTAGTTTTAAGGAACCTTTTGTATCAGCTATCTTCACACTCTCGTCACATCACCCATTTAGTTTGCCCAAAAATGTTGAGCTTGCAGATCAAAATTTATTCAGCCCGTTCGAAAACACTATCCGCTATGTTGACCAATCCTTAAAAAAGTTTTTTGAAGCAGCACAACAAACCCAATGGTATGACAATACCGTTTTTATATTCACTGCAGATCATACCCATCCGGAGCCTCAATCCGATTTTTATCGCAATGAATATGGCATGTATAAAATACCACTGGCATTCTATAGTCCGCTGTTCGACAGCATTTTCCATTCCAAAAAAACAAGTCAGCAAACTGACATCATGCCGGCTGTTTTGTCGCTGGCAAACTATCCAGAAACTTTTTTAGCCTTCGGCAACAATCCATTCGCAACTGACGAAAAAGGGTGGCATATCAGCTTTATTAATCAGATGATACAATTGCAGGATGGGGACAATTTACTTCAATTTGACGGCTCAAGAGCGACAGCCTTCTTCGATTTGAAAGAAGATTCACTTTTGCAACACAATCTTGTAAACGAGCATCATCCCGCAGGTTCACAGCTTGAAACGAAGCTTCGGGCAATCCTTCAACAATATAATAACAGAATGATATCCAATAAATTAACTGCAGATGAATAAGGAAAGACTTCTGTTTATTGTAAACCCAATCTCAGGCAACACACAAAAGGAAAGCTTCCCTGATTTTGTGAAAAGCATACTCGACACCCAACGGTTTGATTATAAGATCATCTATACTGAAGGCCCGGGACATGCTTCAGAATTGAGCCGGCAGGCTGTCGCTGACAAATACGACATTGTAGTTGCCGTGGGTGGCGATGGAACCATAAATGAAGTGGCACGATGTCTTGTCAATACCGATACCAAATTGGGCATTATTCCAAGTGGATCAGGCAATGGACTGGCCCGTCATTTGAATATTCCTTTGAGTTTGGAAGGTGCTTTAAAACTCATCAACAAAGGTTTGAGCAGCAAAATAGATACGGCAATAATCAACGATAAAGAAGTATTTATCAGTATTGCCGGAGTTGGTTTTGATGCCTTGGTAGCCAAGCTTTTTGCCCGGGATAGCGGAAGAGGATTTTTTACTTATTTCAAAATAGTTGCAGCCAGGTTTCAGTATTACAGGCCAAAGAGTTACGAACTGATTTTAGAAAATGGCGAACACCTCAAAACCAGGGCATTCTTTATTGCTTTTGCCAATTCAAGTCAGTTTGGCTACAACACTACCATTGCCCCGGAAGCCGAGCTGAATGACGGCTTGCTGGATGTTTGCATTGTACAAAAACCAAACATTTTTGAGATGCCTTTGATTATCAATCTTTTGCTTTTAAAGATGATACATAAGTCACGGTATGTTCAGGTTCTCAAAACATCAGAACTAATTATAAAACGTAAAAAAAACAGGGTGATCAATCTGGATGGGGAGCCAATCAAGCTGAAGAAAAACTTACATATCAAGGTTAATCCACTGAGTTTAAATGTAATAATCCCGCGTACTGATGAAGAAAAAAAACTACGAACAACTCGTTTATTCCACCAATCCTGACTTTCAGTCAGAATCAGAAGAAGAACAACCAATAACGCCTACAGCTGCAGAGCAAAAGCTTCGGGTAATGCTCGATCGTAAGCAAAGAGGAGGCAAACAAGTTACACTCATCACAGGATTTGAGGGCCATCCGGATGATTTGAACAGGCTTGGGAAATCGCTCAAAAGTGCCTGTGGAACAGGTGGTAGCGTAAAAAACGGTGAGATATTGATTCAGGGTGATTTCAGAGATAAAGTGCTGGCTATTTTACTAAAAACAGGCTACCGTCAGACCAAAAAAGCAGGAGGATGATGGATGGATAGGCATCCCATAGACTTTTTGCATCCCCGGTATTGGGAAGCACAATACCAACTTTTGAGGCAAGGCTGGGATATGGGTTATGCCTCACCACCCATCAAAACCTATCTCGATCAGCTACGGGACAAATCATTACAGGTATTGGTTCCGGGAGCGGGCAAAGGCTGGGAGGTGAAATACCTTTTTGATCAGGGATTTAAGAATACTTTTTACCTCGATTTTTCGGCTGAAGCCGTAGCCAAATTCAAGACAATCTGCCCCGATTTTCCAGCAAATCAAATCCTGAACAGTGATTTTTTTTCGCATCACGGGCAATATGATCTGATCCTGGAACAAACCTTTTTAAGTTCTTTTCCAAAAGAACGCTGGGAGGCCGTAGCCGAAAAAATTAATAAACTGTTAAAGCCCGGAGGCAAATATGTCGGTTTACTTTTTAACCATGATTTCGGGCACAGTCAACCTCCTTTTGCCTCTCATCCAGAGACATACCGCTCACTTTTTAAACCATTTTTTAGGTTTAAAACTTTCGAAACCGCAACAAATTCAATTAAACCACGAGCCGGAAGAGAGATATTTTTTATTCTGCAGAAAAATTGATTTGGAGAATCAGGCCAGATTTCTGTATATTCGCTCGGCAATTTTTTATTGAAACAACCTTAAAGCTCGAATATCATGGAAATCCAAACATTATCCTCCATTGGCGTTATTTCTAAAAAAGAAAACCTGGCCTCCGTTGAGCATGAAACCCATTCATCTGCCCTGGTTTTGGAGTCGCTGCACCCCTTCCCGGGTTATCATGGCACAACAGTTCCTGATCGTACTGACCCTAAATCCTTGTTTTTAGTGACAAAAAACATGTATAGCGACGACAAAATCATCCGAAGTATTAAGCAGATAAAGAAAGAGTATCCACACACTTTTGACGGAGCACCCGGCTTAATCAATTTATACAACAAACCTACCGGCGTAATCCGAATCAAATACCTGCATTACAACTTTGTGGGCGAGCTGATCCATGCTTTTCAGGATCTGGGATTGGAATTTATCAGAAATAGAAAAGTAAGTAATTATAGCTCAATCATTAAGATTACAAAATATTTTATGCTGGAAAAGGTTAGTGAAGGCATCTGGCACGACCAAAACTGGAAAGAGCTATATTACCTCAACCTGCCGGTACAGTTAAGGTGGAATTCGTTCGAGAAAATAACGGCCAGCATCAAACACAATGTGGAAGACAACAACTTTGATGCAGCTCTTACCACCATGTACGACAAATTTGGTGTGCTGGATTTTGTACGTATTTATGACGAACAAAGCTGCCAGGGAAAATTATTATTTATTCAGGAAAAATACCTGGAAGCCATTAAATACTTGTAATTAAACCCCTTATATTTGAAATGTTTGACTGGTTAATTTCTGTTTTTAAAAAATTTGCTTTACAGCTCCAAATCAGTGAGTATTACGCAACCATTGTCAGCGAAAGCATTGCCTTTATCAGCCTGTTTGCAATCGCTTTGACTTTATACTACATCACCTGGTATATCATCAAGCGTACGCTGTTTCAATTCATCAAAAAGTCGAAAACCAATATTGATGATATTCTGATAAAAAACAAGGTAATTGCACGCGCTTCCCTCTTTGTGCCTTCGTTGATCATCGATAAATTCGTTGCACAATCGCTGCCAAGTTTTCCGGATGTTTTTGTTTTTGTGCAAGACCTTATTGACATTTATGTCATTTTTATATTCGCCTTCCTTTTGGATGCCATTATCAATTCTGTTAATGACCTGTACAACACCTTTGAAGTATCAAAAAGCAAGCCGATAAAAGGATTGATGCAGGTTTTTAAAATTATAGTTTATATCGTTGCCGGACTTTTGATTATTGCCACCCTGGTTGGTCAGGATCTGAGTAACATCATCTTAGGATTGGGAACGCTTTCAGCTGTATTAATGCTGATCTTTAAAGACCCTATCCTGGGTTTTGTTGGCGGCATACAACTCACACTTAATGATATGGTTAGGATTGGCGACTGGATCAGTATGCCAAAATACGGTGCCGATGGTGATGTACTCGAAATTACACTTACTACTGTAAAGGTTCAAAACTGGGATAAAACCATCACTACCATCCCTACTTATGCAATGGTAACAGATTCGTTTACCAACTGGAGGGGCATGTCCGATTCGGGTGGGAGAAGAATAAAAAGACATATCTCCATTGATATGAACAGCGTGAAATTCTGTACTGAGGAGATGCTCGAAAAATATAAGAAGTTTCAGTTGGTGAGCGATTATATCTCGCTGAAAGAATCGGAAATTAAAAAGTATAACACCGAAAACAATGTAGATGTTTCAACCCTCGTAAATGGCCGGAGACAAACTAATCTGGGCGTTTTCAGAGCCTATCTGCGAACCTATTTTGAAAAACATCCCCGTGTCAATCAGGATATGACTTTGATTGTAAGGCAGCTCCAGCCGAATGAGTTGGGAATCCCGATCGAAGTGTATGTTTTCAGCAGAAACAAAGCCTGGGTGGCTTACGAAGATCTGCAAAGCGACATTTTTGATCACATCCTGGCTGTGATACCTAAATTCGACCTGCGTGTTTTCCAGGCACCTTCTGACGGCAGCATCAATCAACTGACCGAGCAATTGCAAAAATTGGTAAGCACTCCCGAACAAAAAAGTTTGCATTAATATTCAAATCCAAAGTCCCGACCTTTATCCAGGGCTTTTACTCCGGTTTTCATCCAATTGGGTTCGGGAGCATCCATTAGGAAATGATCGAAAAACTGCTCCATTCTGAGTGTCAGATCCTGCATGTCGGCATAGCGTTTCAAGTTATGCGGGGCGCCGTTGTAAACCAACATCCACACTGGTTTTTGCAACCTTCTTAAGGCAGTAAAATATTCAATCCCCTGATACCAGGGCACTGCGCCATCCTCATCATTATGCATCATCAGCAAAGGCGTATTCACCTGATCTGCATAAAAAAGCGGCGAATTCACAATATATGCCTCCCGATCGCTCCATAAATCCTTCCCAATACGGCTTTGGCCATCTTCGTACTGAAACGCCCTCACCATGCCACTGCTCCAGCGAATCCCACCATAGGCACTCGTCATATTGCTCACCGGAGCTCCTGCCATCGCAGCTTTGAAACGATCGGTGCGCGTGATGAGCCAGGCCGTTTGATAGCCACCCCAGCTCTGCCCCTGCAATCCCATCCGGGTGCTGTCGAGTCCCGGAAATTCCTCCAAAACAGCATCCACACCACTCATAATGGCATCATAAGCACTTTGTCCGGGTTGGCCGGTACGATAAACAATATCCGGAACAAAAACCCCATAACCCCTTGAAGTGTAATCGCTAAAGTTTATCACTGAGCGCGAAGGTTTTGGCGCATAATGCCGATGCAAATTATCGCTGCTTCTTTCATAGTAGTAAACTAAAACCGGAAAGCTACCCTGATCGCTATAATTGTAAGGCAGATATATCAATCCCTGAAGTGAATCGCCGGCATAGGAAACCCACGAAACAACTTCCACACTGCCCCAGCAATAGGCTGACTGTTGGGGATTTGCATCCGTGAGACGCTCGACTGATTTCCAGTTCTTTTGAGCCAAATAGTAATCAGGAAAATCTTCAAAGCGCTCTTTTCTGAAAAGAAATTCTGCTGCGTTTTTGGCTTTCATCAAAGCTGATAGCCTGGCGTCTTCAATTTGGAGCAGCTCCAGTTTACCATTTTTCCTGTTGAATCTGGCATAACCTGACTTTTTTGTCTGTTTGTCAAATACGCTCAAAAACAAACTTTCCGGGATAAAAATCTCTTCAGGATCAAGCTTTTGATATCTGAATCGCAACTGATCATTCTGCTTATCACCTAAAATTCTCTGGCATTTTTCAGGAGAAGCCGGATCGAGTTGCCAAATCCCAAACGAACTATAAACCAATGCTTTACCATCTTCAGTCCAGCCAATTATACCCAATGGCCCAGCTTCATTTGGCACATCATTTTCAGCATAATAAAAGATATCCTGATCTTTTCCGGCAAGCAATTTGATTTCAGCTGTTTCAATAATTTTGCTGTACCAGGTACTGTCGTGCCGATCGTAAAACAACAAATAATCGCCCTGCGGACTTAAACTGGCTATTGAATTGGCTTTTGTGAGCAGCCTCAGGGTATCGCCATTGATTCTATTTATCCGGTAGTAATCCACATAACGTGTTTGTTCCCAGCTGTTAAGATATTCATAATGTTTAGCAGAGCTTCCTAACAAAAAAACAGGATTGCGTTTAACATCAGTCCTAACAACCGGAATTTCCTCTGAAGCCAAAGGGATCAGGCTGTTCTGGTCAGGATAATAAGCTGCCAGATACGTTCTCTTCTTCTCTCTGTCAAGCTGTTTGAGCTGTTGTGATTGTAACTGTTGATCTTTCCAGTTCCAAATGTCAACCCGAACTTTTTCATCCTCGGTAAGGCTGTCTTTAGCTTGCTGCAAAGGTTTTGGAGCTACTCCCAGGTACAGCACCTGCTGGTCATCGCTAAATCGAAGCCTGCCATGCTCGCTCACATGATATCCTTCGGGCATGGACTCAAAAACAGTGTCGATCTTACGAATAGCTTCCTGATTTTCGCTCCAGTAAATCATTTCGTAAACCTTTGATTTTGTTGTGTCGCTGCTTGTTACAAGCGCAAATTGCTCACCGTTTTTATCAGACTGTAATTGCCCGACCTCCCCTTTTACAGAAAACAACCATTCTGATATCCAACCGTTTAAGTCCATTCTGTGAATGCTTAATGAATCGAGGGTATCATTAGGTTTTTGCACAAAAAACAAGGCTTCACCCTCCTCAGCCAGGGTGTAATGTTTTATTTTTTCTATTGTTTGCTTTTTGTCCTTCTCCAAATCCCAAATACCCATCACTGCCGGATCATCTTTCTTAGTCTTTTTCTTATTTGGCTTCAAACTATCTGCCTTTTCTTTACTATCAGGTTCAAAATCAGCATGATGATGCCAAACCAGAATACTTTTGTTTTTTTCCGGAAACTGAAATGATTTCACCATAGGAATCTTTTCAAGCTTCCGGGATGCGATTTGGAAAACCCCCAGACTGTCTTTTGGAAGTTTATCATTTTTGATTCCTTTCAGTTTCAATGCTTTAAGTGTATCATACCCGGGATAAATGGCAAATGCCACTGCATCCGATCCGGGACTTACAACAGCTTTTCCGGCTCTGGTAATGGTATCTGCAGATTGAGATTTTCTCAACTGTTGAATGATCAAAGATCCATCACCACGATAAGGATTTCGTTCGTAAACAATAAAATTTCCTTCGTTTGAGATTTTCATATGGCTTAATTCGAACCAATGATCATGTGCTTCATGACCTAATTTTATACATTCCTGAGCCATCGAAAAATGAGATAGAATAAGCATGATTATACTAACGGAGGCAATTCGTTTTAACATAAGCAAAAGTTAGGATTTGAGCGCAATCGTTTGAAAAGAAAATTGTTGAGGCAAATTTACTAAAAAACTTAATCGACCCAGCGCAAATAGTTGATTTTCTAAGCGCTAATGAAAGTTAAATAGTTCTAATTGTTAATGATCACTAGCCAAAAAATCAGTATTTTTGTCACAACTTACCTTGTAAAAGCAATCCTTGCAATATTGTAGCCGCTATGAGTTATATATCCTTCGAAAAAAATCAGCTCGTCAACCTCGAATTTGCTCTTGAGCAAGAGCTCTTGCGCAGCAACCGTGCGGGAGGTTACTCCAGTACAACCATTACCGGCTGTAACACCAGAAAATACCACGGGCTTTTGGTGGTTCCCCAGGCGCGGTTGGATCAGGACAATCATGTTTTGCTTTCGGCCCTCGATGAGACCATCATCCAGCACAACGAAGCCTTTAATTTTGGCTTGCATATGTATCCCCATGGAAATTACGAACCCAAAGGACATAAATATCTGCGCGAATTTACTGCCGAGCCCATACCAAAAATAACCTACAGAGTTGGGGGTGTGGTACTTAGTAAAGAAATGATCTTTGCCAAAACAGAATCCCGAATACTGATTCGCTACACCCTTCTCGATGCACACAGCAAAACTACTTTAAGGCTAAAACCATTTCTGGCTTTCAGAAATGTGCATAACCTAACACGTGCCAATTACGATGCTAACACCAAATACCAAAGCATCAAAAACGGAGCCAGCTGGCAGCTGTATCAAAACTACTCCCCTCTTTACTTCCAGATTTCAAAGGTTAATGACTATACACATGTGCCTGACTGGTACTACAACATTGAATACATCCGTGAAAAGGAAAGGGGTTTCCCCTATCAGGAGGATTTGCTTGTTCCCGGTTTTTTTGAACTGGAATTGAAAAAAGGAGAAAGCGTAATCGTGTCGGCCGGACTGGAAGAAAAAGAGCCAGGCCGTTTCAAGCAGCAGTTTAACACTGAAATAAAAAAACGAATCCCCAGAAATAATTTCGAGAATTGTTTGTTCAATGCAGCTGAGCAATTCATCGTAAAAAGTACTGACAAAACCGCTCTGATGGCTGGTTTTCCATGGTTCGGAACCTGGGGAAGAGACACTTTTATCGCCCTTCCCGGAATAACGCTTACCCGCAACGATGAGCAAAGTTTCAAAGCAGTGCTCAACACCATGATCAACAGTATGCAGGGGCCTTTCTTCCCAAATTTCAACCGAAAAAATCCGGAAACCTATGCTGCTGTCGATGCACCACTTTGGTTTTTCTGGACACTTCAACAATATCACATCATTGGTGGCAAAAGCAAGAAAATAATCTGGAAAGATTATGGAAAAATCCTGACGAATATTCTGAATACCTTTCGTGAAGGGACTGTTAATAACATCCATATGCTTGAGAATGGATTGCTTTATGCAGGCAATAATGGCCAGGCACTCACCTGGATGGATGTAGTATCAAACGGCAAAGCCATCACAGCACGCGACGGGCTTGCAGTAGAAGTGAATGCGCTGTGGTATAATGCCATCCGTATGGCACTCGATTTTGCAGCTGATGCCGGTGATAAAAAATTTGTTGAGCAATGGGAGTCATTACCCATGCTCATTCAAAAATCGTTTGTCGAGGTATTTTGGGATGCAGAAAAATCGCGTATGGCGGATGTTGTAAAAGACAATAAAGCTGACTATTCTGTAAGGCCAAATATGCTTCTTGCCGTCTCCTTGCCTTATAGCCCGCTGAATGACGAAACAAAATCCGCCATTCTCAACACCGTTCGTTCCGAACTGCTCACCACCAGAGGGTTACGCAGCCTTTCGCCCAAAAACCCAAAGTACAAAGGCATCCTTTGGGGCAACCAGGAGGAAAGAGATCAGGCCTATCATCAGGGTACAGTATTCCCCTGGCTGATCGATCATTTTGCCGAAGCCTGGCTAAATCTGCAAGGCAAATCTGCTCTTACATTTGTTAAGGAATTATACCATAATTTTGAAGAAGTAATGTATGTTAGGGGCTTAGGCACAATTTCGGAAGTATATGATGGCGATCCGCCACACGAAGGTAGAGGAGCCATCTCGCAAGCTTGGAATGTAGCGGCATTACTACGTTTGCGCTTCATTATTCAACAAAACCAATAAAACAGCAATCTATGAAAGTACTCATGTTCGGATGGGAATTTCCACCACATATTACAGGCGGCCTCGGAACGGCATGTTTCGGCCTTACAAAAGGACTTGTAAAACATGATACCGACATCATTTTTGTTGTTCCAAAAGCCTATGGAGATGAAAACCAGGAAGCTGTTCGGCTGGTAAATGCCAGTGAAGTTACCATTGACCTTGATATTGACGAAGAACGGACATATTGGGACAGAGTACAATACATGGAAGTAGGTTCGAATATCATTCCATATGTGGGGCCCGAAGAATTCAGCAAAATCTCAGAACTTGAAAAAAGAGCCAGCGAAAACTTCAAAAGCAAAGTGTTTGCTCAAAAATATGAGTTCTCAGGCAAATACGGCCTCAACCTGATGGAAGAAGTTGCACGCTATGCCTTGATTGGAAGTGCCATCGCCACCAAACATGATTTCGATGTCATCCATGCCCACGACTGGCTTACCTATTCGGCCGGCGTTGCTGCAAAGGAAACCAGTGGCAAACCGCTGGTAGTGCATATGCACGCCACCGAATTTGACCGCTCGGGCGAAAACATTAATACAGATGTTTTTGCCATCGAAAAAAGAGGCATGGAAGCCGCTGACAAGGTGATTACCGTCAGTAATCTCACACGCCGAATCGTTATTGAACGCTATGGTATTGATCCTGATAAAGTTGTAACAGTTCACAATGCCGTTGAACCCAAGGACAAAAAACCATCCGAAACAGAAAAGCAGGTCAAAGAAAAAGTGGTTACCTTTTTAGGAAGAATCACTTTTCAAAAAGGCCCCGAATATTTTGTGGAAGCAGCCAACAAAATACTCCGAAGAGATAACAACGTACGTTTTGTTATGGCCGGAACCGGAGACTTGCTGCATCGCATGGTGATGCGTGTGGCTCAACTCAGAATTGGACATAAATTTCATTTCACCGGTTTTTTGAAAGGTGATGATGTGGATCAAATGTTTGCCATGACCGATGTTTTTGTAATGCCTTCCATTTCCGAACCATTTGGTATTGTGCCGCTCGAGGCCATGCGCTCTAATGTGCCGGTAGTTATTTCGAAGCAGTCCGGTGTTTCTGAAATTTTAAAACATGCCATCAAAGTTGATTTCTGGGATATTGACGGCCTGGCCGATGCCATCTACGGCCTATGCCATTATCAGGCACTAAGTGATGATTTTATAAAATATGGCAAGCAAGAAGTTGAAAGCCTAAAATGGGAACACGCTGCTGCCAAAGTAAAAGATGTATATAATTCAGCCTGGGAAGCATACAACAATCGCTAATCAGCCAAAAAAATAAGCTATGAACAAGTCAATCTGTTTTTATTTTCAAGTTCACCAGCCATTCCGCCTGCGAACTTACCGCTTCTTTGATATCGGCAAAAGTCACCACTATTACGATGAATATTTCAACAGGCTAATCCTTAGGCGAGTAGCAGAAAAAAGCTATCTTCCAATGAACGAAATCCTGTTGAAAGCGATCAATGATAATCCAAAGGATTTTAAGGTAAGTTTTTCATTTACAGGACTTGTGTTGGATCAAATGGAACATTATGCCCCGGAAGTGTTGGAAAGTTTCAGGAAATTAATTGCAACCGGAAATGTTGAGATTTTGGCCGAAACCTATTCACATTCGTTGTGTTCGCTGCGCAACAAAGGCGAGTTTGAGCGTCAGGTAAAAGCACACACCCAAAAAGTTGAATCGCTTTTTGGCATCACGCCCGGCAGTTTTCGAAATACTGAGCTGATCTATTCCGATGAAATAGGCGAACGTGTTGCTGCAATGGGGTACAAGGTGATGCTCACCGAAGGAGCCAAACACATCCTGGGCTGGAAAAGTCCTAACTATTTATACACCAACGCGATCAACCCAAAGCTGAAAGTCTTACTCAGGAATTTCAGGTTAAGCGACGACCTCACTTTCAGGTTTTCGCAACAAAGCTGGCCTGAGTGGCCCATCACCGCCGAAAAAATGGTTTACTGGCTCAATCAGGTTCCCGAAAAGGAAGAAGTTCTCAACATTTTTATGGATTACGAAACCTTTGGCGAACATCAACCTGCCTCATCGGGTATATTTGACTTCATGAAAGCCCTTCCGACAGCCATATTGAAAAATACAGCCTTCAAATTTCGTACGCCGGCCGAAATAGCCAAAAAGCATCAGCCCGTCTCGGCTATTCAGGTTCCTTATCCTGTTTCGTGGGCAGACGAAGAACGTGATCTTTCGGCCTGGCTTGGAAACAATCTGCAGGATGATGCCTTTGAAAAACTTACCGCCCTGGCAGAAAAAGTTCAGGAATCGGATGATGATGAACTGAAACGCGACTGGAACTACCTCCAATCGTCTGACCATTTCTATTATATGTGCACCAAATGGCTTTCGGATGGCGATGTGCATAAATATTTTAACCATTATCCTTCGCCCTACGAAGCATATATCAATTATATGAATGTGCTTTCTGATTTTATAATCCGACTTGAGGAACAATTGCCCGAAACCACTAAGTTAATCGGAGAATTACTTGATAACACCACAAAACTGGGGCGGGAAATTGGCAAAATAACTACGAAAAAAATTCAACAGGCCGAAGAAACTGTAAAAGAAAAATACAAACAATCAAAGCAAAAAACTAAACCGGTTTTTGAAGATATTATTCACCTTTCTGATACAAAAATCAAACAACTGATTAAGGAATTGGATGCTGAACAACTTAGCCTTGCACTGAAAGATGCCAACGAAGAAATCAAACAAAGAGTAATTCCTAATCTCACAAAAAAAGTCAGAAAACAAATGGATGAACTACAACAGAAAATGACAAAAGTGAAACAAAAAGATGTGCAAGCGATGCGAAGGAAGCTGGAAGAAAAATTACGTAATTTTTTCTGAAACGCTAAAACTATTTTACTCATAATAATCATAAACAAATACACTAATCACCAGTAAACAAAATGTTTCTGGTCTAAACTTAAATTGTCTGAAAATGAAAAAACCATCTTATGTTTTCGAAACAAGCTGGGAAGTCTGCAATATGGTTGGCGGAATTTACACTGTATTATCCACCAAAGCTACTCAGATGACCAGGCTATTCGGAGATCATTATATCACCATTGGCCCCGATGTTTGGAAGAAAACAAGCGAGAATCCCTATTTTATTGAAGATCAAAACCTTTATGCAATCTGGAAAGAGAAATTAGCCGCCAAAGGACTAAAGGTAAGAATTGGCCGGTGGGCAATCAAAAGTCGTCCTATCGCAATTTTAATTGACTTCACTCCTATGTTCGTTCAAAAGGATGTGATTTTTACTAAACTTTGGGAAAATTTTAAACTCGACTCCATACACGGCCCCTGGGATTATATTGAACCCGCTATGTTTGGTTATGCCGCAGGACAAGTGATTGAAAGCTTTTATGATACCTACCTGGTCACTACCGAAGGCGTTGTTGCTCAGTTTCACGAATGGATGACAGGAACCGGCGTACTTTACGTCAAAAACAACTGTCCGCAAATTGCCACTGTTTTCACAACTCATGCAACCTATCTGGGGCGTGCCATTTCCGGAAACGGTTTGCCCCTTTACAGGGATTTGAAACAATACAACCCTGCAGTAATGGCCAACCGTTTGAATATCGTTTCGCAGCAATCGCTTGAGCAAACTGCTGCACGTGAAGCCGACACGCTCACAACAGTTAGTGAAACAACAGCAGCAGAATGTGAGCAATTTTTAGGTCGTAAACCAGATGTGATAACGATAAACGGCTTCGACAAAGACTTTATGGCCGACCGCGAAGTGCTTAAAGAAAAAAGACAGCTCGCCCGAAATAAAGTTATCCAAATTGCAAGCACTATGACGGGTCAAGCCTTATCGGATGCCAGTTTGCTGGTGATCAACAGTGGCCGTTATGAGTTTAAAAATAAAGGCATTGATGTGTTTATCGATGCCCTTGCAAATCTCAATAATGATAAGAGCCTGAAGAAAACCATACTTGCAATAATTGCTGTTCCGGCCAATATTAGCGGGCCTT
This sequence comes from Bacteroidales bacterium, assembly GCA_028696715.1. Classification (GTDB taxonomy): domain Bacteria; phylum Bacteroidota; class Bacteroidia; order Bacteroidales; family F082; genus UBA5536. Next base: position 16,729 of record JAQVGO010000011.1, on the reverse strand, counting down.
CCAAGGAATTGAAAAGTCGGTTATCAGAACCCGAAATAGCAAAACATCCAACCGAAGTTCCGGCAACCCATCACCTTTTTGATGTTAATGCAGACATGGTAATCCGTAAAATGAGGGAAAAAGGCCTTAACAACCAGCCATCCGACAAGGTGAAGCTGATTTTTGTTCCCTGTTACCTGAATGGAAACGATGGAATTTTCGACATCGCCTATTACGATTTCCTCACTGCTTTCGACCTGTCAGTGTTTCCTTCATACTATGAGCCCTGGGGCTATACCCCGCTCGAAAGCATTGCCTTTGCCATCCCGACAGTCACAACCGATCTGGCTGGTTTTGGAAAATGGGCCAACCAATCCGATGAAGACAAAGGTGCTGTTACGGTGATCCATCGCGATGAAGATAATTACGAAGATGTTGTAAATCAGCTTACAAAGATAATACTGGAATTTGCGTCCCTGTCGAAGCAAAAACTTGAGAAACTTGGAACAGCATCCTTGCAAAAAGCCTCAAAAGCACTGTGGCCTGATTTGATAAAAAACTATGAGGAGGCTTGGCATCAGGCCATTGAGAAGGCAGAAGGAAGAGCCGATCAGTTTGAGCTGAAACGTCAAACTGAGACCCTCCGAAACTTTGACTTTCGCAAACAAGATCAGCCTAATTGGAAAAAAGTACTCATTCAGCCAGTTTATACAGAAGGATTAAACAAACTTCATGAGCTCTCGCAAAACCTCTGGTGGTCATGGAATTATGAAGCCATCTCCCTTTTCAAATCCATTGATCCGGATAGCTGGGAAGAGGCCGAACATAATCCCATTCCATTGATGGAAGGCCTTTCAAAAAAGCAGATGGAAGCCCTTGAAAACAACACTGCTTTTATCGAAAAACTCAATAAAGTTTACGAGGATTTTAAAACTTATATGTCTCAGTCGCCTCATTATGAAGACCTTATTGCTTATTTCAGTATGGAATATGGCTTACATAAAAGCTTAAAGATTTATTCCGGAGGGCTGGGCATTTTAGCCGGTGATTACCTGAAAGAAGCCAGCGACTCAGGTGCTAATATGCTTGGCGTTGGCTTGCTTTATCGTTATGGATATTTCACTCAGGACATTTCGCTTTTTGGCGATCAGCTTGCCCAATATATCCCACAAAAATTTACCCATTTGCCCCTCGAACCGGTTCGGGATGAAAAAGGTGAATGGGTTACCATCAGCATTGCATTTCCGGGAAGAAATGTCGTTGCCAAAGCCTGGAAAGTAAATGTTGGCCGTGTGCCGCTTTATCTGCTCGACACTGACATAGAAGAAAATCAGGCAGAAGATCGCAGTATTACGCATCAGCTATACGGAGGCGACAATGAAATGCGTTTCAAGCAGGAAATGATTCTGGGTGTTGGAGGGATAAGATTACTCAATAAATTAAATATCAAGCCGGTGATCTATCACAGCAACGAAGGTCACTCGGCATTTATTGGCCTCGAACGGCTTCGAAATTATATTGAGCAACACAACCTCAGCTTCGATGTTGCCCGCGAGCTGGTTCGTTCATCAAGTCTGTTTACAACACATACGCCTGTGCCTGCAGGTCATGATGCATTTGAAGAACATTTGCTGCGCACTTATATGCCGCACTATGCCGAAAGACTCAATATCAGTTGGGACGACTTTATGAATCTGGGAAAATTCCGTCATAACGATCCAACTGAAAAATTCTCGATGAGTGTATTGGCTACCAATCTAAGCCAGGAAGTTAACGGGGTTAGTCAGATTCATGGTCGTGTTTCCAGAGAGATGTTCCAGCCCCTTTTTCCAGGATATTTTGCCAATGAACTCCACATCGGATATGTAACCAATGGGGTGCATTATCCCACCTGGACCGATTCGGCCTGGCAAAAGCTATACAAACAAACTTTCGGTGAAACCTTTATTCACGACCAGTCGAATGCTGCCCTTTGGAGTAAGATTACAGAGGTTCCCGATGAAACTATATGGAAAATCAGGACTCGGCTCAAAGAAGAGCTGATTCAGTTTGTGAAAGAGCGTGTGAAAAAGGAAATGACCGATCGGCAGGAAAGTCCTAAACTTATTCTTAAAACGCTTGACAACCTGAATAAAGATGCGCTGATTATTGGTTTTGCCCGAAGATTTGCTACCTACAAAAGAGCACATCTGTTGTTTACTAACCTCGAGCGCCTCGGGCAGATAGTAAACGACAGCGAAAAACCTGTACTATTCCTTTTTGCAGGAAAAGCGCATCCAAATGACAAAGCCGGACAAGATTTGATCAAACGGATAATGGAAATAGCACGTATGCCAGAGTTTACCGGCAAAGTTTTGTTCATTGAAAATTATGATATGGATCTCGGTAAGAAGCTCACCAATTGTGTTGATGTGTGGTTAAACACACCCACGCGTCCATTGGAAGCCTCGGGCACCAGTGGCGAAAAAGCGGTGATGAATGGTGTGCTGAACTTTTCGGTGCTGGATGGCTGGTGGGCCGAAGGTTACCGGCCTAATGCAGGATGGGCAATTCAGGAAGGACGTACCTATCAAAATCAACAATATCAGGACGAGCTGGATGCTGAAACGATCTACAGCCTGCTCGAGAATGACATCACTACGGCTTATTTCGATCGGAACGAAAAAGGATTCCCGGAAAAGTGGATTCAGTATATCAAAAACAACATCGCCGAAATAGCTCCCCATTTCACCATGAAACGCATGTTAGATGACTATTATCAGAGCTTCTATAACAAATTGACTGAAAGAGCAAAACAACTGCGCGAAAACCGCTATCAGACGGCTTTTGAAATAGAAAAATGGAAAGCAAAGATAAAACAGCACTGGGATCAGCTGGACGTGAAATCCATTAAAGTGCCTGATCCAACTGTGCGACCACTTAATTTTGGTGAAAACTTCATTGCCGAAATAACGCTCGACACCCCGGGACTGGAAGCTGGTGATGTGGCTATTGAATTGCTTTTTGGCCGCAAACTATTTGACAAAATTGATGAAATCGTTTTTGTTGAATCGATGGACCTTACTGAATCGGGCGATGGCTGGGCAAGCTATAAAATTAATGTGCCTATATATCGTGCCGGCGTTTATGATTATACTTTCCGGATTTATCCGACCAACAGACTATTACCACACCGCCAGGATCTTCCTCTGGTGAAATGGATTGGCTAAAAAAAAAGCCCCTGGTTAATTAAAATCAGGGGCTTTTTTTATTACTGCTCTTCCGGAATACGTCTTAAAATTTCAAGTGTCAGATCCCAAAACTTAGCAACTGTTTCAATTTGTATCCGTTCATCGGGCGAATGAGCCCCTTTGATGGTTGGCCCATAGGATATCATATCCATTCCAGGATATTTGTCACCAATCAAACCACATTCCAATCCGGCATGTATAGCCTTCACATCCGGTTCCTGACTGAATAAATCCCGATAAGCTTCAACTGTAATGGCACGAATTTCAGAATTAGGATCTGGAGCCCAGCCCGGATAACCATTGCTGTGCTTCACTTCTGCACCGGCTAAATCAAAACAGGCAGCAACCATTTGGGCAATATCTTCTTTGGAAGATTCAACAGAGCTTCGCTGGCTTGTTGTGATCACCGCCTTGCCGCTTTCCATCCTCACTGAGGCCAGGTTGGTAGATGTCTCTACAAAATCCGTGATTCGCTGCGACCACGCAATTACGCCATGCGGACAAGCGTACAAACTGTTTATCAATCTCTTCTGATCTTCAACTACCATTACCAATTTTTCAACTGGTTGAATGGGTTTGATTGAAATATCCAGTTTAGGTTCAGTCACCGCGTATTCATAAGCCATTTCTGATGCACTTTTTTTTACAAATTGCTTCAGTGCCTCCTCTGATTCCTGATTAACTGCTACAAGCGCAAAAGCCTCACGTGCAATCGCATTACGCAGGTTTCCACCTTCAAACTGAGCAAGTCGGACATCGAATTCACGCGCTGCCTTCCAAACAATACGCGTAAGGAGCTTATTTGCATTGCCTAATCCCTTATGGATGTCATCTCCCGAATGTCCACCTTTAAGTCCTTTAACATCAACGCGATAAAAAACGTCTCCATGTTTTGCTTCTTCCATTTTGTAAGGCAAAGTTATCACGGTGTCTTTTCCGCCGGCACATCCGATAAACAGCTCACCTTCATCTTCCGAGTCAAGATTAAGCAGTATTTTTCCATTCAGAAAACCAGGTTCCAAACCAAAAGCACCCGTCAAACCTGTCTCTTCATCAACTGTGAACAAGCACTCTATGGCTCCACGCTCTATTGATTTATCAGTCAATAAGGCAAGCTGCGCAGCTACACCAATTCCATCATCGGCTCCAAGTGTGGTACCTTTGGCTTTTACCCAGCCGTCTTCTATAAAAACTTCAATTGGATCTTTCTCAAAATCATGCCTGGTATCGCTGTTTTTCTCGCACACCATATCCACATGACTTTGCAAAACAACTGTTTTACGCTTTTCAAAGCCAGCACTTGCCGGAGCTTTTATCAGCACATTACCAACCTTATCCTGCTCATATTCCAATTGGTTTTTTTTCGCAAAGTCAATCAGATAAGCCAGTATTTTTTCTTCTTTCTTACTTGGTCTGGGAATTTGAAGTATTTCGGCAAAATACCTCCAAATCAATTTAGGTTCCAGCGTATTGAGTACTTCATTCATAATACATTTTTTTTGATGAAGCACAAAAATAAGTCTTTTGGCAGGATCAGGAAAGGTATTTATGCACAATCCTAAACAATTGATTTCTTCGAATTGGCTTGGCAATATAATCCGTGCAGCCTGCTGAAAGGCACTGATACCGGTCAGTATCAAATGCATAGGCCGTCTGGGCAATAATAGGAACATCCGGCGACAATTCCCGAATCATCCTGGTTATCATCAAACCACTTACATCAGGCAATCTGATATCCATCAAAATCAAGTCAATATCAGGAATATTCTTAAAAGTTGCGTAGGCATGTTCGCCGTCAACTTCATGAATAACGGAAGCTCCGGTTGGTGCTAAAAATGCTTCCAAAAGTTGAAAATTCGAAGGTATATCTTCAACGATCAGGATTTTTTTTCCAAGATAAATATTCTTGATGCTTCTAAAATCAAACTCAATATCAAAAATTTCATCTGAGGAAAAGTGTATGCCCGAATTCAGCGGAACCAAACTGGCATAGATTTCAGAGTTCATGAAGGTGGAATTTGGTTTTATGAATTGCAAAGCTAATCAAGTCTTTACAAAGATGCAATTTTTTTCAGCTCACCAATTGTTTGGGCAGGATTTTTCGATTTAAAAACAGCATTTCCCGCAACAAGTACATCAGCTCCGGCTTCAAAAAGTTGCCTGGCGTTTGAAGCATTAACACCTCCATCCACTTCGATCAACACATGATGTCCGCCTTCGTTGATCATAGATTTGAGTTCTGCAATCTTTCTGTAAGTCTCAGGGATAAACTGCTGGCCCCCAAAGCCTGGATTTACTGACATAATAAGTACTAAATCGGTGTAAGCCAATACATTCGTTAACAATTGAACCGGAGTATGAGGATTTAAAACCACCCCAGATTTCATTCCGGCATTGCGAATGCCCTGCAACACCCGATGAAGATGAGTGCAGGCTTCATATTGAACCGAGAGGATATCAGCTCCGGCTTTCCGGAATGCATCAATATAACGGTCTGGATTCACGATCATCAAATGAACATCAAGGGGCTTTTTTGCTTTACGCTTAACAGCCTCAACCACAGGTAGTCCAAAGGATATATTTGGCACGAAAACACCATCCATGATATCCAAATGAAACCAATCGGCCTCACTGTTGTTGATCATTTCAATTTCCTTTTCAAGGTTTAAAAAGTCGGCTGACAAAAGGGAAGGTGCAATCAATGGTTTCATGATTTTTGGTTTTAAAGCAAATAACAGACAGCAAAAATAAAAAAAGCACCCGTAGGTGCTCTCATAACTTATCCAAGATAACTCTTTAAAATTTTGCTTCTGCTGGTGTGCTTGAGCCGGCGAATGGCTTTTTCTTTGATCTGACGCACGCGTTCGCGGGTGAGATCAAATTTTTCGCCAATTTCTTCGAGCGTCATCGGATGACTGCCATTCAGTCCAAAATAAAGTCTGATCACATCAGCTTCGCGTTGTGTAAGCGTTGAGATGGCGCGATCAATTTCCTTGCGCAACGATTCATAAAGCAATTCAGTTTCGGGTGTTGGAGCCTCATCGCTTCGGAGCACATCATACATATTATTCTCTTCATCCTGAATGAGGGGAGCATCCATCGAAACATGTCTTCCGGCATTTTTCATGGATTCTTTTACCTCATTTTCAGTAATTTCGAGAATATCAGCTATCTCTTCTGCATTAGGTTCGCGTTCATATTCCTGTTCCAGGCGTGCATATGCCTTGTTGATCTTATTGATAGAACCAATCTTATTGAGTGGAAGCCTTACAATACGCGATTGTTCGGCCAGGGCTTGAAGAATGGACTGACGAATCCACCACACCGCATAGGAGATAAATTTAAACCCGCGTGTTTCATCAAAACGCTGTGCTGCTTTGATCAGGCCAAGATTCCCTTCATTGATCAAATCAGGAAGGCTAAGGCCTTGATTTTGATATTGTTTGGAAACAGAAACCACAAAACGTAGGTTAGCTTTAGTAAGTTTTTCCAGAGCTATGCGGTCGCCTTGCTTGATGCGTTGAGCCAGGGCTACTTCTTCTTCAGCGGTGATGAGTTCAACCTTCCCAATCTCCTGAAGATACTTGTCAAGTGAAGCAGTTTCCCGGTTCGTAACCTGTTTAGTAATCTTAAGTTGCCTCATGCTTTATGCTTTATTTAGCTTTGTACGCAAGTTATGATTAATTGTTTCGTTTGTTATCACCTTCCGGGCGCGGAATGAGTACTTTTCGGGAAAGCTTCATCTTATTTGTTTTGGCATCAACGCCAATAAGTTTCACATTTATCTTGTCCCCTACTTTCAATACACTTTCCACGGTTTCAAGTCGCCGCCACTCAATCTCAGAGATATGCAACAGACCATCTTTTCCGGGTAAAATTTCAACAAAAGCTCCAAATGGAGTGATCGTTTTTACTGTTCCAAGATAAACCTCTCCAACTTCAGGTACGGCAACAATAGCACGGATTCGCGCTTTTACGGCTTCAATAGAATCTTTGTTGGACGACACAATATCAATCACACCATATTCGCCTTTTTCTTCGATTACGATGGTTGTATTGGTTTCGCGCTGCATCTCTTGGATTATCTTTCCGCCAGGTCCGATAATGGCACCGATAAACTCTTTATCAACAACCATTTTCTCAATGCGTGGAACATGTTCCTTGTAATCAGCACGAGGCTCTGTGATCGTTTTGGCCATCTCGTTCAAAATATGCAAACGCCCCTTACGTGCCTGCTCAAGTGCTTCCTCCAATACTTCATACGGGAGACCATCAACCTTGATGTCCATCTGGCAGGCTGTGATACCGTCAACTGTTCCGGTAACTTTAAAATCCATATCGCCCAGATGATCTTCATCACCAAGAATATCGGACAATACTGCGTATTTTTTGTTGCCAGGCTCGGTAATCAAACCCATGGCTATTCCGGCTACAGGCTTTTTAATCTTTACACCGGCATCCATCAAAGCTAAAGTTCCGCCACAAACGCTGGCCATGGAAGATGAACCATTCGACTCGAGAATGTCAGAAACCACGCGTATTGTGTAAGGATTTTCGTCTCCATTTGGAATCATTGGCTTGAGTGCCCTTTCGGCCAGATTACCATGCCCTACTTCGCGACGGCTCACGCCACGAAAAGGACGTGCTTCTCCGGTTGAAAAACTTGGGAAATTGTAATGCAACATAAAGTTGGACGTACCTTCAATTACAGCACCATCAATGGTTTGTTCATCCATTTTAGTGCCCAAGGTAACCGTTACCAAAGCCTGGGTTTCGCCCCGTGTGAAAACAGCCGAACCATGTGCCGAAGGCAGATAATCAACTTCTGACCAGATCGGACGAATTTGATCCAACGCTCTGCCATCAAGACGTTTGCGTTCGTCCAGGATGACATTTCTTACGGCTTTTTTCTCAACATCGTGAAAATACCGTTTGGCGAGAGAGAGCTTCTCTTCTTGTTCTTCTTCAGAAAAACGTGTCATAAACTCTTCCAAAACAGCAGCAAAAGCATCAGATCTCTCGTGTTTGTTAGGATTGCCTTGCAGTGCAATGTCATAGCAAGGTTTATAAGCGAAATCATGAATGGCTTTGCGCAATTCCTCATCATTGCTTTCGTGCGAATACTCCCTTTTCTGTTGTGCATTCTCAACTTTGGATGCCAGTTCAATTTGTGCCTCGCACTGCATTTTTATTGCCTCATGAGCCACTTTAAGTGCTTCGAGCATAACAGTTTCTGAAACCTCTTTTGATTCACCTTCAACCATCATGATGTTCTCTTTGGTTGCCGCAACCATCAGATCAAGGTCGGCATCGGCCAGTGCACTAAAAGGAGGATTAACTACAAATTCGCCATTGATATGGGCAACACGAACTTCCGATATAGGTCCGTTGAAAGGAATATCAGACACGGATAAAGCTGCTGAAGCTGCCAGAGCAGCAAAGGCGTCGGGAGCGACATCATTCTCTCCGGAAATCAGATTGATCAATACCTGAGTTTCAGCATGATAATCATCCGGGAAAAGTGGACGCAAAGCCCTGTCAACCAATCTTGAAATCAGTACTTCATAATCAGAAGGACGTCCTTCGCGCTTGAAAAAACCTCCCGGAAATTTTCCGGTAGCGGCATACTTCTCTTTGTAATCTACAGAAAGTGGTAAAAAATCTACATCTTCTCTGGCCTCTTTTGATGAAACAACAGTAGCCAGCAACATGGTTTTTCCTATGGTGATAACCACAGCACCATGTGCTTGTTTGGCCAACTTACCTGTTTCGATCGTAATGACTGTTCCATCAGCCATTTGAATCGTTTGTGAAATTCCTTTTGGACTCATATATTAACTTTAAATGTAATCGTATTGGTGAAGCCTGTTTAAATACAAAAAAAGGCAATCAAGTAAATTGCCTTTCTTCGGACCTTCAACAGGATCAGGATTATTTTCTGATACCCAGCTTTTTGATTATTTCGCGGTATCTTTCAATATCTTTTTTCTTTAAATAATCGAGCAGCTTTCTTCTTTTACCTACCATACGAACGAGTGATCGCATCGTTGCCAGGTCTTTTTTGTTCTCTTTCATGTGCTCGGTAAGATGCTTAATACGGAAGGTAAACAAAGCAATCTGACCCTCTGCTGAACCAGTATCAGCAGCCTTGCTACCGTACTCGTTAAAAATTTCTGTCTTCTTTTCAGCTGTTAAATACATAACTACTTCTTTTCGATTTTTTTGGGCTGCAAAAATAAAACTATTTTTAGAACTAAACAACTTCATTTGCAGAATCTTTTTTTTCGGCACTATCCCCGGGTTTTTCCTCCCCTGTTTCATTCGCTGTTTTGTCTTCTTTTAAGCCAGTTTTGCCGGCTTTCTTTTCGGCTCTTCTTTGCTGAAAATTCTGTATCTGCTCTCTGATCCACATATTAAAGTTGAGCGAATTGGTATAAAAAGCTTGCATTCCCGTGGATTTTTCTATCAAAGGGATTAACACAGAGGTGAAAACAATGCTGAATAGAATTACTGAAAAAACGATGTCTTTGATCAACTCTCCACCCACAATTCCCTGTTGCATCGGAATGGTAGCCAACACAGCAGCAGCAAGCCCTTTTGGAACTATCGTTGACATAAATATCAAGTCCTGATTGGTGTTGTTGGCATCAGAAATTGGCATTGATGCCCTCACAACCGGAATTCGTAATGCAAACAATATCAGTGTGATGACAAATCCGATTAGAATTGGAACCCATTCAGACAGCTGCATTGATACCCCTATATATACAAAGAAAAATGTTTTCAACAAAAACACAGCTTCTCCAAAAAGTATCCGCTCAGTTTCGTTAAGCGAATCGGGTTCCTTAGTAAAATACCTGCTAAGTGCAGTACCTTTAATAAGATCGGTATTGGCCAGTCCGATACCAAAAGCCAGGGCACTAATGGCACCACTATAACCCAATAATTCACTTATACCATAAATAATGAAAACAAAAGCAGGAGTAGTGAAAATGGAGTTTTTAATATTTCTGACTCTATGCAGAATTACTGACCAAAAGAAAGCACCAATCAATCCCATGATGGAGGCCAGAATAAAACTGGCCAGAATCTGACCAATGGTAGTTCCAACTTGTATTTCGCCTAATTGCGCTGCCTCAATAAAAGCCAGGGCAAAAACAATACATAACACATCACTAAAAGCAGATTCGAGGATTAGAATCGTCCGGCTGTTGCTGGAAATATTTAATTGACGCACAAGCGGAATGACCACTGCTGATGATGTGCCACCAATGATAGCCCCCAGCATAAATGCCACAATAGGCTCCAAATCAAGAAAAAGCCACGACAGCAATCCTACCACGATCAAGGTAGCAAAAAAATTGAGAAATGTAAGCAGTGAGGTTCCACGCAATGAGTTCCTTAAGGTATCAAATTTAAGCTCAGTTCCTCCTTCAAATAAAATGGTAACCAGCGTAATGGTAGTAAACACAGGTCCTACCAATCCTAAATGATCAGGCGATACTATTCCCAACAGCGGGCCTATGGCCAGGCCAATAATAATAAGCAATAAAACATCCGGAACACGCTTGCGGCTAAACACTTCGGCAAAAACATGTGCCAAAAAAACCAGCAATCCCACACCAACAACTGTAACAGCTATATTCATCAATGCTTGAATTAATCCATAAAACCAGGCAAAATCCAAAAAGCCTGAATTACCAACTTTAGCAGGCAAATATAATCGAAAAACCTTCTGCTTCTTAAGGTTTTATGATAGCCTGATCCATTTTTATCAGGCAGGAACGAACTTTATCGCAAAGCTGATCGCTGGCGTCAACACAATACCCGCGCTGGCTGCATATCAATTGGGAATTGGAATCAAATAAGAGGGTGTAAGGGAGTTCTGTAATGGCGAGATGTCTTCTTAAGTCACCATTTACATCCGAAAGACAAAACGCCTCTGGTGCATTGGCCAGCACATAATTTTGCTCAAGCTGCGCCATTGAAGCAGATGTTTCGGCAATTGTTATTAACTGGAAATCAATCCCCTGAAGTGTTTCCGTGGCAGCTTCGTACAATTCATTAAGCAGGGTACACGATTTGCCGTCATCAAGTTTCCAAAACACAAGTAAACTCAGCTTGTGCGATTTTAATAAAACCGACATTTCATGCTGCTTCCCGTTTGCATCGCGAAGCAAAAAACCTGACAAGTCCATTTTCCTCTCCTGGGCAGATAATAATGCCATTGCAAACAATCCTGCCAGTAAAATAACTAAATGCTTCATGTTTTCCTTTTTTTTTGAGGAGGAAAACAGCTTTGGTCTGTGGTTGATAACCTGACAAATATATTATATAGAAACTTCAAAAACAAGGAAAAAATAACCGATATTTACTTTGTCTATAATTTAAAATTTTTCTTCCGATTTCCGAACAAAACAGAACTATTTTTGTTTAACTTTTTTAGTTTTTCATTAAACATTATCTCATGAAAAAAGTAATAGTCATTGGGGCTGGTTTCTCAGGACTTTCATCTGCTGCCCTGCTGGCCAGAGACGGGTTTGAAGTGGAAGTGATCGAAAAACTCGATATGGCAGGAGGCAGAGCCAGAATGTTCAGCGAGGCAGGCTTTACGTTCGATATGGGACCAAGCTGGTATTGGATGCCGGATGTATTCGAAAGATATTTTGAGCTTTTTGGCAAAAAAGTTTCTGACTATTACAAACTTAAACGACTGGATCCTTCGTACACCATCTATTTTGGCCCTGGCGACAAGATAGACTTACCGGCCGACCCGCTAAAGCTTTATCAACTCTTTGAAAGTCTTGAATCCGGAAGTGGAAATAAACTTAAAAAGTTTCTGGAGGAAGCTGCCTTTAAATATGAAATTGGCATCAAAAAACTTGTCTATAAACCTTCAAAAAGTTTACTGGAATTTGCTGATTGGGAAATTATCAGATCGAGCCTGCGCATGCATATTCTCACCTCCTTTCACGGCTATATCAGAAGATATTTTAAGCACCCAAAACTATTGCGCATCCTTGAGTTTCCAATCTTGTTTCTGGGAGCAACTGCTCAAAAAACTCCGGCACTTTATAGTTTGATGAATTACGGAGATATGATGTTGGGCACCTGGTATCCGGAGGGAGGAATGTATAAAGTTGTCGAAGGTTTTCAAAAACTGGCAGAACAACAAGGTGTGCGTTTTCGCTTTGATGAAGAAGTAAAAAGCTTTGATTTTGAGGATAATAAAATTAAATCAGTCGTGACCAACAAAGGCACCTATCAGGCTGATTATGTGATAGCCAGTGCAGATTATCACCACATCGAACAAAAAATTCTTCCCGAAAAATATCGCAACTATTCACCAGCCTATTGGCAGTCGCGCACCATGTCGCCATCTTCGCTCATCTATTTTTTGGGCATCGACAAAAAGTTGGATAATATGCAACATCATACGCTCATTTTCAACAAAGATTTTGAAAAACATGCCCAACAGATTTACGAACAACCCCAGTGGCCACAAAATCCCTCGGTGTATTTGAGCTGCACTTCAAAAACCGATCTATCAACAGCTCCTTCGGGCAAGGAAAACCTTTTCATTTTAATACCTGTTGCTCCGGGACTGCAAGATACTGACGATGTTAGAAATCATTATTTTGATTTTTCGGTGCAGCGCATTGAAGATACGCTAGGCATAAATTTCAAAGCAGATATTAGTTTCAAGCGCATGTATTCGAACAGGGATTTTGCGCATGATTATTATGCCTACAACGGCAATGCCTACGGACTGGCAAACACTCTGAAACAAACGGCTATTCTGAAGCCATCCATGTTTAATAAAGCAGTAACTAACCTGTTGTTTACTGGTCAGTTAACCATTCCCGGGCCCGGTGTGCCACCTGCGATCATTTCGGGTCAGGTAGCTGCCGGACAGCTTGTGAAAAAGGAGCAAAAACAATAAACCAATCACAAAAATATGAAAGCACTCTACGATCAGATTTCAAGAAAAACGAGTAAAATTACTACTCGAACTTACAGCACATCATTTTCGTTGGGAATCAGACTTTTCAATCAAAAGTATCACGATCCGATATATGCCATCTATGGCTTTGTGAGGCTGGCTGATGAAATTGTTGATTCGTTCCATGCCTACAACAAGAAAAGTCTGCTCGAAGAATTCAGAAGAGATACCTTGTTGGCTCTGGAACGCAAAATCAGTTTAAACCCCATTTTGCATAGTTTTCAGGAAACGGTTCATAAATACAAAATTGAATGGCCACTCATCGATCGTTTTTTGAAAAGCATGGAAATGGATCTTGACGAATTGGAGTATGACCAGCAGCTGTTTGAGGAATATATTCTTGGCTCGGCTGAGGTAGTTGGGTTAATGTGTTTGCGCGTTTTTGCCTATGGCGATGAACGCATGTATCAGGAATTAAAAACACCAGCGATGCGTTTGGGTTCAGCCTTCCAGAAAATCAATTTTTTACGCGATTTACAAACAGATCAACTTCATCTGGGGCGCACCTATTTTCCTAAGCTCGACCTAAACAATTTTAGCCAGCAGGCAAAAGAAAATATTGAAAACGACATCGAAAAAGATTTTCAGGATGGTTTGGCTGGCATTCGCAAACTTCCGGCTGGCGTACGTTATGGGGTGTATGTAGCTTACGTTTATTACCATAGTTTATTTAAAAAAATCAAACGAATACAATCGAATAAATTAATTGGATATAAGCGAATCAGAGTTCCAAACCCTGTAAAATACGGCATGTTGTTAAGCTCATATTTACGCTACCGGTTAAACCTGCTTTAAAATGATCCATTTTCTTGCAATTATTTTCTTAGTTTTACCAACGGAACAGTCCGAACTACTGAATGAAGCCAGAAAATTATATTTCAGGCTTGATCAGCCCGGATGTGTATCGGAAGAGCTTTTTGAAATATTGCAGCAAAACACAAAAAAGACGGCTGTTTTATTAGCTTACGAAGGTGCAGCCGAAGCTAGTTCGGCCAGCTGTGCCGTTTTCCCTTTAAGCAAGTTAAAACGTTTTAATCAGGGAAAGAATAAGATAGAACAAGCCATCAGGCAGGATTCGCTCGATGCAGAAATCAGATTCATCCGGTATAGCATACAATCCAGGGCACCGGCATTTTTGGGTTACACCGATGCCGTAGAAAAAGATTTAGCCTATTTGATGCATGTTTTATCCCGGGATAAAACCCTATTTGACAATGCTTTGTTAAGAAAAAACATCCTCAGCTTTTTAATACAGTCAAGTCAAATCACAGCTCGTCAAATTGCTTTGCTGCAAGAAATGTTAAATGCAGAAACAGAATAATTATGGAAGAACAAGTTGTTTTAGTTAACACCAAAGACGAACCTCAGGGATTGATGGAGAAAATGGAAGCGCACGAAAAAGGCGTCCTGCACCGCGCTTTCTCTATCTTTATTTTTAACAATAAAAATGAGCTTTTGCTTCAGCAGAGGGCACTATCGAAATATCATACCCCAGGATTATGGACCAACACCTGTTGCTCGCATCCACGCGAAAATGAAAGTCTGGAAGCTGCAACCAGCAGGAGATTGAAAGAAGAAATGGGTATGCAATGCGAGATAAATCATGCCTTTTCGTTTATCTACAAGGCTGATGTTGGCCAGGGCCTTACAGAACACGAGTTTGATCATGTTTTTATTGGTCATTCTGATGAGCTTCCTGTAATTAATCCCGGCGAAGTAGCCAGTTGGAGGTATGCTACAATGAGCGAAATAAGCGCAGACATCGCTAATCATCCCGAAAAATATACCGCATGGTTTCGCATTGCCTTTGATGAAGTGGATGCTCATCTGAAAAACCTAAAAACAAAATGATATGAGCTGGATTTTGGCTGCTGCACTGATTCTTGGGGCCTTCCTGTTTATGGAGTTTATAGCCTGGTTCACACACAAATATGTGATGCATGGTTTTTTGTGGATCCTTCACAAAGACCACCATATTCGTGATGGCCGAAAGTTTGAATGGAACGATCTTTTTGCAGTGATTTTTGCTATTCCCAGTTTTCTGTTAATCGTATCCGGCACTCAAGGTGGCTTCGATTGGAAATTCTACCTTGGATTGGGAATTGCACTTTATGGCCTGGCTTACTTTCTTTTTCATGATATTTTTGTACATGGCCGCCTACCGCTGTTTCAAAGATTAAGCAACCGTTATCTGAGAGCAACCATCACAGCCCATCTCGATCATCATAAGCCACATGCACATTATAATTATGGTTTTTTGGTCGCACCCTGGAAATACTATCAACAAGAATGGCAAAAAACAAAAAAGCCTGACCCTGCGTAAACAAGATCAGGCCTGTTAGGCATACAGTTCTTATATTTAGAACTTGAGTGTGAGACCTGCATTCAGCAGTGCAATCCCGTAACCCAGTTCGGCATAAACACCAAAGGTGTCGCCAAAATGATACCTGGCACCAGCAAAGCCTGCATAAGCTATACCACCTGCTTTTGGAGATGCAGGTGAAGCACCCGGACCATCGTATTTAACGCTGGCGATATTATAACCCAACATCACACCGGCATAAGTATCAAGTTGATCAGCAAGATCGAAATGATAAGCACCGCGGGCACCTGCAATCATATAGGTATATTTCCAGGAATAGCCAAATCCCGAAAAATCCTCTTTTGAGGCAGAATAACCAAGGTATGCACCGATGCTAAGGTTATCACTAACACCAAAATCAAGTGCGAGCGAAACTGGAGGCAAATCCAGCGTTCCTGTGGCAAATGTGGCTCCCAGACCAATACCGATATTGGCATCAACCTGCCCTTTTTCAAATTGTGCCTGAGCACTGTAGTTAAACCCAATTAGGGCAAACGCTAAAACAAATAAAACTTTTCTCATAATACATCTGGTTGTAAATTCTATGCCTACTCTTTATGCTTTTCGGCTTCCGCAAACCATAACGGACAATTGTCTGTTAGTGGCCGAAACCTGCAATAAAGTCATCTGATTGCTTTTTCAAAGTGATGTTTGTTCCGCTACCGTCTGACCTTATATTGAAGGCTTTGATGAAGCAAAACTACTGGCAGGATAAAGGGAAATGGCTAAGGTAAAAATCGTATTACCCTAAGGTAATCAACCGGATTATTCACTTTTGGAGCTGATAGAGCCTGTTTCGACGCATATCCAGATAGAAAATCTTATCGAAAAATGAGGAGTCAAATACTGAGGTATCAAGACTTTCGGGATGCAACAAAACAGGTTCCAGCGGATTAGAACCACTTACAATCAAAAGCCACAATTCAAAATACCGCATCCGCTTATAAATCAATGATTTCTGCTCCTTTTTTGCAATCAGTTCCTGAATTCGCTCTGGCTCAAACCGACTGTAATCGGAATCATCAATCAGTTCAGGATCAGTTACATACCTTACAACCTCTAAGCCTATGGTTTTATGTCGGTTCACAATAAGCTGAAAATCGGGCGATTCAAAGGTTTTAATGCGTGCCTTAGGAAAATCAGTATAGCAAGCTT
>JAQVGO010000187.1 GCA_028696715.1 Bacteroidales bacterium | reverse complement strand
TCTAAAATTAAAGTTCTGCGGCACACCTGATTTTTATTTCTCAGCAAATATGCTAAAAGCGAAAACTCTTTTTGGGTGAGTAAAATTTCCTGCCCCTCTTTGAAGACCTGATGGGTAGCTGTATTTAAAGTGATGTCTTTGAACCTGAATATAGCATGTTCGCCAGTTTTAGGCCTTAACTGCACCCTGATCCTTTCGAGCAGCTCTTCGAAATGAAAAGGTTTTTTAATAAAGTCGTTGGCTCCGGCTTTCAGTCCTTCCAAGGTGTCTTGCAAGGTGTCTTTGGCAGTAAGAAAAATAATGGGCGTATCGGTGTTCTGTTTTCTGTAAAGCCTGCATACCTCAAGGCCATTTAATCCCGGAAGCAGCCAATCAAGCAATATCAGATCATAAATACCTGATAACGCAATGTCTAAACCCAATTTTCCATCGCCCGCAATATCTACACTGAATGACTCTTCCTCTAATCCCTTTTTTAAAAAGTTAGCTATCCCATCTGCATCTTCAATAATAAGTAGTTTCATGATATCAGATTTTTAAGGCAAAATGTTTGAGGCGATCCTTAAATAATTTCTTAATACGCTTTAATCACATCGGCTCAGATTAATGTGAAAGGCTAAATTAAGCAATAATGATAAATATTATTAAAACCCAGGTCTGTTTTGATCTTTCAGGAAAAGCATTAAGCAATGAATGCATTCCGAACTTGATGCCTTCAAAATATGAGCCATTCTTTCAATCATCATCGTCTTCATATTGTTCGCTGTTTTGTTTCGTTGTTTCGTTGTTGTTTATGGGCAGGTTATAGGCCAAAAAGAAAAGATACAATGGAACAATAAACCAAAACAAAACATAAATCTTATGAAAAGTATTTAATTTGGCATTACTGGCCTCAATGTTTTTATGGCCAGTGAAAATAGACTGAAAGGTGCCTGTTTTTTTATGAAACATAATATCGCCCAGTATTCCAAGTAAATGCGCTATTACTAAGATTAAAAAGGTATTGGCAAGCACTTCGTGTACTTCTTTCAGCGAATCATCCTGAATGCCCAGGCTTAATACGTTATTTTCTGTGGCGTACAACAAATAGCCTGAAATGCTGCAGATCAAGCCTATAATAAATATCAACAGCATAACAACAGCTGCTGTCGGATTATGGCCGGCATAGTTTTTCGCCTTTGAAAAATAATCCTTTATAAATCCCTTTTGATGTTTAAGGCCTATTGGAAAGTCTTTAAAATTCGAATACTTTGGGCCAATGATCCCGAATATTATTCTGAATAGGATTAATGACCCAACGAATGCACCAAAAGCAAAATGCAGGTTTTCAAACTTGTCAAAATCACCTAAAATGTAAGTGGTTGTAAATGCGATTGCCAACGACCAGTGAAAAACCCTGGTTGGTAATGTCCAGATATAAGATTTCATAATATGATATTTTGAGGGTGAAAGTATATTCCTTTTTATCTGTATCCGGAAGTTTTAATCAGAGAAAACTGTTGCAAATCAACAAAATAGAAGTGCAATATAAATGCCCGCAAATTGCCATATGCCAATTATCTGTAATTTTTGCTTATTCTCCTTGCAAAGCTAATAATGCTTCTTCACATATTGTCTTAGTTTTTGATTAGGATTTCATTAAAAAGCTTTGGCATCAAAAGTGATAAATAATTTATTTTCAGAAAATTAATTCATACCTTTGCCGCTCATTTCCAATACATTTTATGCCTACATTTAACGATCTCGGGTTAAGACCCGAACTTTTAAGAGCCGTCGAAACACTCGGCTTTAATGAACCTATGCCAATTCAGGCTGCCGTAATCCCCGGATTGATTCAAAACCCTACTGATATGGTTGGGCTGGCTCAGACCGGAACGGGGAAAACAGCGGCTTTTGGGCTGCCATTGCTGCATCATATTGATAGCAATAGGGCAGAAACACAAGCGCTAATTTTATGTCCTACCCGTGAGCTCTGCGTGCAGATCACCCGCGATCTGGATGGCTTTGCGCAATTTCTTCCTTCTATAAGAATCACCGCTATCTATGGTGGTGCCAGTATTGATGGCCAGATAAAATCATTACAAAAAAAACCACATATTGTGGTGGCCACTCCCGGCCGTTTGCAGGATATGATGCGGCGTCGCAAGATTGATATGACGAAAATCAGTTGGGTAGTGCTCGACGAAGCCGATGAGATGCTCGATATGGGCTTTCAGGAAGAGGTGGATGCAATTCTGTCGTCAGTGCCAGATGAACGCAATATTTTACTTTTTTCGGCGACCATGCCGGCTGTTGTCGAAAGTATCCTGGCACGTTATATGAAAAGCCCTGTTGTAAAATCGATGGGGAAACGTAATTCAGGAACGGCTAATGTGCGCCACAGCTATTATCTGGTGCATGCCAAAGACCGCTACAAAGCCCTTAAACGTATTGTTGATTTTCATCCTGCCGTTTATGGGATTGTGTTTTGCCGTACACGTGCCGAAACCCAGGAAATTGCTGATCAGTTGATCAATGATGGCTATA
>JAQVGO010000093.1 GCA_028696715.1 Bacteroidales bacterium | reverse complement strand
GCTATAAATAATTTAGAAAGCAACCTCAAAAAAAGCACAAGCTTTAATTTTTTAAGGAAGGAAAAGAAACCAAAATTCTGAGCTATAAATCATAGCTTGAATTTTGAACGTAAGTAAACAAATGAATAAAATTAAATAAACCATAAATAACGCAATTAAGCATTAATTATCAATCATTTAACACTAAACATTATGAATTTCAAACCAACACTTTTCAGTATTCTATTCTTTCTATTATTGGGCTTCAATGCTCAGGCTCAAAGCGAAAAACGACTTGGCGCATTTCTGGCTTATGGATCGGAGATTGAAAATATCGGCATTGGTGCCAATGCAGAGTTTCCTCTTATCGAGAACCTCACCCTGTCGCCTTCACTGATCTATTATTTTCCAAAGGATTTTTATGGGTTTAAAATGAACTGGTTAGAGGTAAATGTGAATGCCAATTATTATCTCCTCACTCAGGAAAACCTTGGAGTTTACGGAATCGGCGGGCTCAACTATAGCAGCGTGAAACTAAAGTATGACGGTGCTTATGGTTGGGGATCATCCGGCGATTACAGCACAACCGACGGTCGTTTTGGCCTTAACCTGGGTGCCGGAGCCAACTTTAGCATTGGAGGCAATATTCTGCCTTTTGCCGAGGTAAAATATGTTATCATTGATGGCGGACAATTAGTGGCCGGAGCCGGAATCAAATTTAAGCTTTAGTCTAAAATCTGCATGACTGCGATTTGTAGTTTACATAAGAAAAAAATATCAGGCAAATCCGTCCCAAAATGAGTGGCTTCAAATGGGATACATTAAAAAATCAGAACAAGTTTTTCATACACCAATTTCAAACAGTTAGAATCATATTAGCTATTTTAAAGATTTAAATAACAAGGGTTTGGCAATGTCATTCAATTGTTTCAAACCATTGCGCATGATTTTAATTGCTATCCTTTGAACTTGTTTGGGCAATGCCTGATAAAAAGAAAAAATTAATCAATAAATATAAAACATGAATTATTTCAACTATTTCAAATTTGCAACATTACTGCTTGCTTCATTTATGCTGTTTTCGTGCAGCACCAACGATAATGATGAGGTAGAACCTGACGACGAAATTCTTCCTCCGATTGAGTTATCATGTGATTTTTTCAACGAAGATCAAACACTTGAAGATGATCCACAGCGGCCGGTTGATTATCTTATCGATTGCACAGTTTTATTAGAAAGCAACCTGGAAATCGAGCCTGGCACTGTGATTTCATTCGGACAGGAAGCCGGAATTATCGTACAAGCAGATGGATCCTTAAACGCTTCCGGAACAAAATCTGACACCATAGTTTTTACGGCTACCACACCTCAAAATGGATGGTGGGGCGGACTGGAATTCAGAAGTAATAACAACAATAAAATTTCCTATGCCATTGTGGAATATGCGGGTGCTACCACAGGTCCTGGCGGAGTTGGTGGATTGGGAGATGTTGGCTA
Source organism: Bacteroidales bacterium (assembly GCA_028696715.1). GTDB lineage: Bacteria > Bacteroidota > Bacteroidia > Bacteroidales > F082 > UBA5536. The sequence goes on along the minus strand of JAQVGO010000093.1, from coordinate 9,213 downwards.
TGGAGCGGTTTTAGTTTACGCAAGTGCCTCGCTTGATCTCACAAATTCTGTGATCAAAAACAGTATCGATGTTGGCTTAAGCATTGCTCCGCGGGGCAGCAGTGGCGAATCGCACCAACCACTTATTGATGCGATTCATTTGTCAGGCAACACCTATACCGCCAATGCTGCTCCTGTGCGCATTCCATTCTACATCGTTGGAAATCTTGATCCGAATGATGACTATTCAGGTAATGAAAACGACAGGATAATGATTCGCAGGGGAAATATCGAAAAAGCCGTTGTCACCATGAATGCCCTCAATGTGCCCTATTTGGCTCTTGGAAATCTTGACATCCACAGAGGAACCGAAAACAGTAAATCACAACTAATCATCCAGCCAGGTGTTGAGCTGGAAATGGGCAGCGATCTTGGAATTTCGGTTCTCGACGGACCAAATTACCTTACTGCCCAGGGCACTGCACAGGAACCCATCCACATCAGGGGCGAAAATCCTACACCCGGCTTCTGGGGCCAGATTCATTTGAATCATAGCGAACCTAATGCGCTGTCGGTGAATATACTGGAACATGTGAACATAAGCCACGGAAGTGCCGGAGATGCTTCAGACCTTTGGAATGGCGTTGTCAGTTTGAACTTATCACATACACTGATTATGGTGATGATGGATGTGCATTTTGCTGAATATAACGGAACAAGCTGTCCGGTTGGCGGCACAGGCGATTGGAACAGACTTGAATTCTCAAATCTTACCGATGACCTAAATCGCTTACCGGCTTGTATTGGTGATTAATGAACCAGGGGGAAACTACTGGTTTCTTGAATCAGGGTTTCCCCATTTTTTTTTAAAAATTCAAAAAGATGAAATGAATATGAAAACAATGAAAAACTATGCATTACCAGTAATTATTTCCTTGCTAATGATCCTTGGATCAGCCTGTTCTAAAGATAAGGAACAGGACGACAATATCAATGTCGAAAACCCCGAAAACTGCAACGAACGACTTTATAATCTCACTTATGAAATGACTCAGGCAGCTGCAACCTATGGTGAAGATCGTACCGAAGCCAATTGTATGGCTCTCAAGCAGGCTGCTGCAGCCTTGATTCAGGCAGCAGAAGAATGTGATATCCCATTAGATGAGGATGATGAGGTTTTCTACATTGAAGGCATGGATTGTCTCGAAAACTAAACTTTATTAATCAATAAACCCTTAAAAAACTCAACAACAAGTAATTGGCTGAAATGACCTTTTCAGCTTGCTTTTCTTTATTAATCATCAAATAAAAGTAACAATGAACATTAAAACAGTACAAAAATCATTCGCACAAGCCTTTGTTTTGCTTTCCTTTTTATTCTTAATCGCAGCCTGCTCTAAAAGTGATGACAATTCGCCATCACCTGATCCGGATCCTGAACCTGAAACCGAGGATGTTTGGGTAGTTTATATGAAAGGTTCTGACTCATCAAGCATAACAATTGAGGTGATAGAATACGGGCACAAGCGTTTTTGCTACGAAGATGATGAATGTATCTCCGTTTTAGACGATTTGGAATCTTCCTACACAGCAAATGCCAATGAAGAGATCGAAATCGTTGCCTCTGAAGAAGGTAAAGTGCCTGTAAGCGTTAGGCTTAACAACCTGAATATTATAGAAGGCGATGGCGTTATGAGGTTGGCAAAAGGAAAATATGTCACAGTTGATGGCGTAAAGACTTTTGAGGAAACTAAAACACTGATGAAATCACCAGAACTTACCGAAGGATATATTTATTCTTTCAAATACAATTAGTTCTTTAGTTTTGTATATAAAGCTCTACTTAATGAAATCAAAAAAGCAGCACGAATATTCATGCTGCTTTTTTGATTTTCATGCAATACATCACCCTCCTTTCGAATAAATCATCATTTGCATTGAATGTTTACCGATCCAAATCAATTTGAAAAAATCTGTTGCAGCCAAACCTAAAATAACATACATTTGCTATATGCGCTTCCACTTAATCTATGATATTGATCAGCAGAAACTTGTGCAGGAGAAACTACTGCCGTTGGTGGAAGAAATGCTCGAATCACATGCCATTTATAGTCTTGATGGCTTGAAAAGTCTGGATGAAGAGTCAGCGATTTTGACTTATCTTTCGGATGCTGCATTACGCGATGCCATGCCTCTGATCCTCGAAAAAAAGCTCAGTTTGGCCGTATTACCTCATCCGGATGCAAAAGAATCCTGTATCGGCCTGGGGGTTAGTCGTCAGCTTGAAAAGGCTGTTGAACATCTGAAAAAGCTGGAACAACCAGTGCTTACCGATGTGCTTTTCTGCAACGAACAAGTGGTCTTTAATCAGGTTTCAGTAGGCGAAACTTTTATGACCAATAGCGATTTGGGGTCGCTCAATTTTTTCAGGCCAGGAAGTATTAAACGCCTCAAACGTTTGTTTAAAACGCGTTTTTTCAGGGTAAATATTGTATTGCCAAACGAAAAAACAATCAAGACGGCTGTTGCCGGCATCACCATTTCTGAGCACCGCAAAAGCTCCTTACTCTCACGACTGGTACTGGACGATTCCTCGGTGAACGATGGCCTTTTACATGCCCTATTGATAAGCCCGAGAAGTATTTCACAGATGCTGCGTTATACTTTTGGTTTTTGGAACAACGGCAAACGACTGCCTGATTTCGCTGCCCATCTGAAAGTTGCATCCCTTGGCCTGGAACTTCCGGAAGGCGAAAAGGTTTTTGTTCATGACGCCAGGGTGCGGAGGGCAGACAAACTGGATTTTGAAATGCATGAGCAGCAGCTGCAACTGTATCCGGGAGCCTACCTCAAATTACCAGAAAATAATGGTAAATCGGGCGAACTGATCAAGACCAGGGCACTGGCTGGCGAACAAACTTCCAAAGAGTTAAGTGGCCATACTATACCATTAATCCGACAGGCTTCCAGCGATGAGTTCAAAGAGCTTTTTCAGCTGTTGCGCGAAAATGCCAAAACAAAATCATCTTACCTGGTGCTGATGGTGCTCTCTACCATGCTGGCTACCTTTGGTTTGTTTGCTAATTCAAGTCCGGTGGTAATTGGTGCAATGATACTGGCTCCCCTGATGAGCCCGATTATCTCGCTGAGTATGGGTGCTCTGCGTCAGGACAGATCACTCATCGTCCAAAGTGCACGAACCATTTTAACAGGCATGGGTTTTGCCATGCTTTTTGCGGTGATATTAACCTGGTTTACACCGATTAACAATGCTGGTCACGAAATCATTTCACGCACCAGACCCAATTTACTCGATTTGAGCATTGCTGTGGTATCCGGCATTGCGGGTGCCTATGCTCATGCCCGCGAGGAAGTAGCTAAAACCCTTGCCGGTGTTGCCATTGCTGTGGCCTTGATTCCTCCGCTTGCCGTTTCGGCTATTGGCCTGGCCTGGCTCGACTGGGAGATCGGGCTGGGCGCTTTATTGCTGTTGGTTACTAACCTGGCAGGCATCGTATTGGCAGGATCGTTCACCTTTATGCTGCTTGGTTTTAGTCCGTTTAAAAGAGCTACCAAAGGCATGTTGATTTCGCTGAGTGTGGTGCTCTTACTGAGTATTCCATTGGCTTTCAGCTTTGGCCAGATGATAAAAGTGCATCATTATACACGCGAGATGGAAAAATTTGAGTGGAAAGGGACAGAAATAAGAGAAATTCAAGTGCATAATCTGAAGCCAATGCGTATTGCATTCAAACTGGTAACTGCGGAACCTTTGCAATCAGCCCAATTAGATTCATTGAAAATGCTTGTGGAAGAACACCTGGAACAGGAGGTTGAGCTGGAAGTGGTTGTTGCATTAGAGCGATAACTGACTGACAAATAGCTGAAAACTAGAAAAGCAGGAACCGGAGCTCCTGCTTTTGTCGTTCAGTAAGGTATCAGTGTGTTAGTCGTCTTAGAGATTAAATTTTTCGGCCAGATCAACAACACGGCAGCTGTAGCCCCATTCATTGTCGTACCAGGACAAAATCTTAACTGTTTTACCCATCACCATGGTGCTCTTGGCATCAAAAATGGAAGAGTGACTGTTGTGAACGATATCCACCGACACTATTTCGTCTTCGGTATATTCCAGGATTCCTTTCATCGGACCTTCAGCTGCCTCTTTCATGGCTGCATTGATCTGATCTTTTGTGGCTTCCGTTTTAAGATTAACTACCAAATCAACTAGCGAACCTGTTGGCGTGGGAACACGAACAGCCAGTCCGTCGAGCTTGCCGGCCAGTTCCGGAATAACAATACCAACAGCTTTGGCAGCACCTGTGGTAGTAGGTATCTGCGAAAGTGCAGCCGAACGGGCACGACGCAGATCGCTGTGCGGGGCATCCAGTATCACCTGATCGTTGGTATAGGCATGAATGGTGGTCATAAAACCATTGTCGATGCCAAAACGATCGTTAAGTACCTTGGCTACCGGAGCCAGACAGTTGGTAGTACAACTGGCATTTGAGATACACTGGTCGCTGTCTTTCAAGTCGTTGTCGTTAACGCCCAAAACAATAGTGGCATCAATCTGATCTTTGGAAGGCACGCAGAGAATCACTTTTTTTGCGCCATTCTTCAGGTGATCGCCATAGCCTCCTTTGCTGCTTTCGCGTGAGCGAAAAACACCGGTAGCCTCAACAACTACATCAGGTGTAACTGACCATTTGATGTTGATAGGGCTGCGCTCGGCAGTAACTGTGATACGTTTACCATTTACAATAACGGCATTTTCGTCGTAGGAAACCGTGCCATTGAATTTCCCCTGAGTTGAATCATATTTTAGCAGATGAGCCAATACTTTGGTATCGGTAAGATCGTTAATGCCAACAACTTCCATATTATTCCGTTCCATAACAATCTTGAACACATTGCGGCCTATGCGTCCAAAACCGTTGATTCCGATTTTAATTTTCGACATAATTCTTAAGTTTTTTGATGTTTATAGCTATATCTTTAAAACAAGCGCAGAGACTTATTGTTTTTTAAGCTTTTTAATACGTCAAAGTTAAGTGATTTCCGTATCTTCGAATGTTAAAAATTTACCTGATGGCGACAAAATTCACTTCGAAGGCGCTTGAAGCAAATCTTGCAGAAACAAGATACAGAGATATTTACATCCCCGAGGATCATCAAAAATTCATCGGGATGTCAGAAGGCTATTATGGGATAAAAAAACGTGCAACCGATTGCATTACAGAGTTTCACCATCCTTTATCCAACCGAAAATTTGTTATAGAAGAATTACGTGAAATTCTGATAACGGATTTTTGGTTTTATGCCAAGCCCGAAATGCCGGCCAATGCACTGAGTGTGCCCATCGAGATGATGGATCAGCTGCTGACAGAGAAAAACAGCTGCGAGCTGCACTTGCTGATTGCCCGTACTTTGCTTGAGCTGATCACCCTGATTCTTCAAAATGCCTCACATCAGCAACTACTTGCCTTGAAGGCACTTGAAGTGCTCGCCAGGCGCTTCGATCAAAATAAGGATTGCTTCATTCGCGGAACGCTGCATTTTAAACGTCATCTGGATAATGCACAAACCAATAAAGAATTAAAAAACACTGCTTTTGACCTCTTAAAAAAGATCAAAACAGAAACCTATCACTACTGGCAAAACAGCACCCAGATCGAAAAATGGATCAAGGCACAAGGCAAAATCCTTAATACCCTTAACAAAAAAATGCTGAAAGATGCATTAGGCAAAACCTATTTTGAGCAGCTGCAGCACCAGCTTGATTCGTTCAAAAATTGGGACGACTTATTGGAAGCACCTGACTATGAAATGATTTCGAAACATTTTATCGAAACTGGCTCCAGGCTGGATAGCTTTCTGAAACAGTTTCAGTACCAGTTTTACCTGCTTCATCTGCCCGGACTGGACAGCAAGCAGGAACGTATGATCTGGAACCTGGATAAGATGATTCGTCATGCCATCGACGAACTCAAACAGGAGGAAATGATCCCGTTTATCGACCTGATTTTTTCGCTGGCCGAAGAGCTTCGCGAAACACATCTGGGTCCTGTACTGGATTTTCAACTTACGTTGGGTCTCAAAGTGATTGATATTGATCAGACAGAACACAAAGAACTTATCAATCATTACGAAAAAAGACTCATCGACTTTGGATTTGCCTCTCCGGGGATGGTATTTGTGGATGAAAACTGGCAACTCAGCGTGAATGAGAATCATATCAAGAATATCCGGATTTGGCTTCAACTGATCGAATATTCACAGTCGCTGATGGAAAAACTGCTTTCGGCTCTGATCGTCAATTTGCGTCTTGGCGGGATTTTTATCAGCGACACTGATTTGTTCCAACGCGAAATAACCAAAATCCTCAATTCCAATATCGCTCCTTACTACAAAAAGGTAAAACAGCTCACACGTATCTTTCCGGTTTATTTCACCGAAATAGGTGCCGAGGGCGAAATCCGCAATGTAACCACAACGATGGACGAAATATGCGGCCGCCAGGACAAGCTCATTCACTTTTTGCGTAAGCAGGTACACACCGAAAGCAACAACACCCTGATCGAACTCACACGCAGGGTTTTCAGGTTTTGGCATGATGGCGAGCTGCAAAAACTGCGCAATGCTTTGCCCGATAATGTGTATCAATTTGTTGATACCGAAGGTGAATATTTTGTGACAGTGCATCAGCTTGTCAACCAAATGGCTCGCCTTCAGCAATCAGATGCCGATGGTTTGTTGAGCTGTAGTCTGGAGCGATTTAAAGTTCTTCTTGAAAAAGCAATGGAGCTTGTGGATGCAAATCCTGAGCTGGTAAAGCGCGATAGCGAGCGCATACATGATATTCGCGTCCTGTATGATCACCTGCGTGAAAAATATTCCTTCGAAACAGTGAATATCATTGCGCTGCTGCGTCGTTATCCATTTATTCCCGACGAAGATATCGAGCTGTTGCAACAGGCCATGAACAAACAGGATTATGGTCACTCGCTCAAGCTGATCTATTCGTTTATGGAGAAGCTTAAAGCAATCATTTTCAACCCGCAGGAAAGCGAAAGCTGGGAAAATATTTATCACAAACGACATATCGCCATCGGAATACCTTCCATGTATGGCGTTTACCGCGAAAATAAATTTGAAGCACTTGGCCTTACCTTTCGGCTCGAAAATGTGGCCACCCGATTAATGGAAAAAGTGGTTTCGAGTCTTAACCTGGATTATATCTCGGCCAGCACCCTCGAAGAAATCAACGGCATCCTGGAGTATTTCCGCTCAGGCCTCGAGCTGGACGGCATCACCAACCAAAGCTTTAACTCCAACCTGCAGATGCTGCGATACAGCCTCACCTCACGGAGCTTCTCATTTGATCAGTATATCAATATCTTTCAGTTTTTGGCCGAGGATGTCAAGCGTATCATTATCAAGTATTTCCTAAAATCGTATGAATACCCGCTAAAGATTGTAATCCCTCAGATTTTTGATCCCCTTCAGAATAAAACTGAACGCGAGATACAGCAACTGATCAGCATGAAATCGGAAGGCTTTCACCGCGATGTGATTGCCGAGGCTTTTTTGGTACAACCCCTCGACAATTTTATCTCACGCATTCTGCAGTCGCTGCGCAGCATGGCCGACAGGCTCGACGGCAATTTGATCAGCGATATCATGACTTACAATTCAGAAATGGTGATTAGCCCGTTCACAGAGCGCAATCCCAAAACTGATAATCAGGTATTTTTGGGCAGCAAGGCTTACCACCTCAAAAACCTATATCTGGCAGGTATTCCGGTGCCTCCCGGATTTGTGATCACAACAGAAGTGTTTAGGAGACATCAAACGATTTTAGGCTTAAAAGCCCTGAAAAAAGAGCTGCACGAAATGATCCGCAAATACCTGAAACAACTCGAACAACTCAGCGGCAAACGTTTTGGCGACCACAAAAACCCCTTATTGCTATCGGTTCGTTCGGGCACGGCTATCTCTATGCCCGGTGCGATGGACACTTTTTTAAATGTCGGACTAAACGACGAGTTGGTTGAAGCCATCAGCAAAAGACCTGAGATGTGTTGGTCGATCTGGGATTCGTATCGACGCCTCATCCAGAGCTGGGGAATGGCACATGGCATTGATCGCGATGTGTTTGATTCGGTGATGCTAAACTATAAGCAAAAGCTTCAGGTGAAGCAAAAAAATGAGTTTGAACCGGCTGATATGCGCCTCATTGCATTGGCCTACAAAGAGGTGCTTGCAACCCATAACATCCGTTTTGAAGAAAACCTGTTCGAACAGCTCATCCAAACGATTGATATGGTTTTTGCCTCCTGGTCATCCGAAAGAGCCTATGTGTACAGGCGTCACCTGCAATTTTCTGATAACTGGGGAACAGCTGTAATTGTGCAACAAATGGTGTATGGCAATCTGAATGACAAATCCGGGACGGGAGTGGTATTTACTCAAAATCCACATCGCGAACGGCCGGGGGTTCATCTTTACGGCGACTTCAATATGCGTAGCCAGGGCGAGGATATTGTTGCAGGGCTTGTAAAACCCTCGCCAATAAGCGAATCGCAACGACGACAGGCCGACATCAGCCAAAAGTCCTTACAAGCCAGTTTGCCCGAAATCTATAAACGCATCCATGCCATTGCTACCGAACTGACCGAAAATCTGGGTTACAGTCCGCAGGAAATAGAATTTACTTTTGAATCTGACAAACCGGAAGATTTGTTTATTCTGCAGGTCAGGGATCAGGATTTGCGCCTCGAGCTGGAAACCAATGCTTTTGTTGTTTTACCCGAAACGATGGACCTGATGGGACGAGGAATAGGAATCGGTGGCGGTGCACTCAACGGGCTGGCAGCTTTTGACGAAACTGACCTCGAGCAACTACAGACCGAAAATCCTGATATGCCGCTTATTCTGATTCGGCCTGATACAGTACCGGACGATATCGGCATGATTTTTAATTGTGACGGCTTAATCACAGCCCGTGGTGGAGCTACCTCCCATGCCGCCGTTACGGCAGTTCGTCTGGGAAAGACCTGTGTGGTGAACTGCAACAGCCTGTTGGTTGACGAAAACAACAAACAATGCAAACTCGATGGCAGGCTGGTGCAAAGCGGAGATAAAATCAGTATCGACGGCAACCTGGGTAATATCTATATGGGACATTATCCGATCGAAAAATCGAGTATGAGTGTCGGATATAATTATTAA
>JAQVGO010000092.1 GCA_028696715.1 Bacteroidales bacterium | reverse complement strand
TAGAGCTTAAGAAAATTGCCGATGACAACGGAAGACTCAAGGCAGTTCAGTTTCTTTCTCCCGCGATTAGTTTTCAAAGAAATCTCGAACAAGAAAATCAGAACGATTGAGCTAATTCACAAAAGTATTCAAATACCTCTTTTCGAATTGCAATTCATGTAAGGGTATTTTGCCCGAAGGATAAAACCTCACCGAAACTGTTTTCTTTGGTTCCAGATCAAGATAATTATACTCCCATTTGCCATCCTGATCATTTGAAATAAGCTCCAGATACCTGACATAATGATCAGCGTTCAAAATGATTTCCACATAATCCTTGCGCGGCATCAGATGCATAAATATTTCTGCTTCAGGCAATTTTAACGATTTTGGAGCCACAAAGAAGTAATTATAAGCAGCCAGGTTTCTGTTTGATTCATTCAACAGTATTTTGAGCCATACTTTAGCCTTATCTATCCTTCGAAAAATATCAGCCGGAATGATTTGTGCAAAAGACTTTTGTTCACCTGGTTTCAGCTGCACCGGAATTGAAAAGGCATGTAAAACATTCCCTTCAAAATCAATCAAATCAGCTCTCATCCTGGCATTTACTGTATCCTTTCCCTGATTGACGATCTGCACTTCAGGCGATTGTTTTGAGGAGTTAACCCCAATCAAGACCGGCCTGAAAAGTCGTTTCAAATGGTAATACAAGGCTTTTGGCCGTCCAAAATAGTCAATCATCGACCATGATATAACAGGCCAGGCATCGTTGAGCTGCCATATTAAAGTCCCGCTGCTGTGCCCTTTCGAAAGCCGTTGAGCTTCAACAGCCATTCCAACCCCATAGGCTTGTGTGAGCTGACTCATATAAATGTAATCCTCAAGCTTTTCGGGAACCGGAAAGTCGGCCTGCATATAATTTTGAATCAAAGTTGTTCCACGGGGATGTTTCTGGTAATAAGCAAGTGCGGGTGATCCTTTATACCATTGATTCTGGGGTATAAATTGATTGAGTGTATGCAGGGCAGGCATGGCCTGAAAGCCAAACTCACTATTGAAACGTCCCACTTTTTTTTGATACATCTCAAAAGCCTCTTCACCCCACCAAACGCCCCAGTAATGCACATCTCCCTTGAGCAAACTTTCGGGCCTTCCCCAGCCTGTGGAAGGCGAGCTGGGCCAATAAAAGGTCTCCGGATCCAATTCGTCAACCAGATCTGGCAGCAGTTGTTCAAAGAGTAATTGATAGCCCTGCCATAAGCTGTCCTGCTCGCGAACTGACCAGCCAAGCTGATCAGCCCATCCCCAATTATGAAAGCCTTCGTCAACTTCATTATTACCACACCACAGCGCCAGCGAAGTTCTGTCGCGCAGCCGTTTGATTTGCTGCTCTGCCTCCATCTTTACATTAGCTAGAAACTCAGTATCAAACGGATATAATGTGTTTGCAAACATAAAATCCTGCCAAACCAGCAGGCCAAGGCTGTCGCAGAGATCATAAAAGGTATCAGACGGATAAATGCCACCACCCCAGACACGTATCATATTCATGCCCGTTTCGGCTGCAGCTTGCAGTAGTTTGATGGTGGTTTTTTCATTGAAATTCGAAACAAAAAGATCTTCAGGTACATAATTGGCTCCCCTTGCATAAATTGGCATTCCGTTCACCACAAAAGAAAATGCCTGGCCAATACTGTCAGGCTGTTGCAAAACCCCAATACTTCTGAGGCCAATCTTTTTGCTAGTGGAATAAATGACATGATTCCCATCAAACAGTTGAATATCAAACGTATAAAGAGGTTGGCTGCCATAGCCAACAGGCCACCAAAGCTTTGGATCTTCGATAGTAAAAGCAATGGCCGACTCATTCATGCCTTTATCCAGATGGATATTTTGATCAATCAATTTCCTTCCCTGGTACAACAGAATCATTTTATACGACCTATGCTGGTCGGCTTCTATCTCGCTCACCAAAGTCAGGCTTGCCTCCTCCGAATCGACCTGTGTTTGCAATACTGAAACAGCATTCACCTTTACCTTGCTCCATCCTTTCAGAACCGGAGCTTTACTGATTTCAGGTGAAATAATCTCGGGAGCCCAATCCCAACCCGACTGATAAGCTGCTTTCCGCAAAAAAGCCCGGCTGTCGGGTAAGGCAACTTTGGCTTTTCTGGCAAGACTGTCGAGGTAAACGGCATGAGGTGGAAAAATTAGCCGAAGCTTGTTCAGGCCATTATGTAACAAAGCTTTTACCGGAATTTCATGCGTTCGAAACATATTGTCGGCTACATATACTTCCTGATCGTTGAGCTCAATCTTTGCCAAGGTATTTATACCTTCCAGATTCAAAATCAGATTATTATGCTTAAGGACTTCTACATCAGGAGTAAAGGTGGTTTCCCATATCCAGGTTTTCTCCGAAAGAGCAGCAAGTGATTTTTCAGCTTCATGGGCATGATAATGAGCTGCCCTATCCTGTTCGTACAAAAGCTGAAAAACATTCCCCGGCATTTCAATCCTAAAAAGCGTATCCAGGGTATCAGAATACAACTTCCAACCTGTGTCAAGACGTTGAATATCAACACCTCCCTGCCTGACACACCCCAGGGCTAAAGTTGTAATCAGCACAACAACAATATTTTGCAGGATTGTCGCATTGCTTTTATTCGTAAGGATCTTCATTGTCAGTTATCTTTCAGAGTCAAAGACAGGCTAAATACAAAATTGGTTCAGTACGGAATCATGGTTTTTCAGCTTAGATCATGATGGTTTTATCCAAAACCAATAGCTAAATTAATAAATATTTCTAATGTATAAATTTTATTTTCAGCGACTTGCTTCCTTGTTAATCCTGACCAAAAAAACTTTAATATTGCACTCAAAACCAATAATCAATGTTTTACTTAAATTTTATACTTATGCGAAAATATGCTGCACTTTTAATGCTATCCTTAGTTTTAGCGGTTTCGATCCAGGCACAGGAAACTTATCAATTGAATATCAATGGAATAAGTTTGCAGCAATTGGGAAAAAACCTGACAGCTGAACAAAGCCATGAAGAAACCTTAACGAACAACAAAACACAAACAATTCAGCTTTATGCAGCTGATGACGGCCTGACAGTTAATGTTGATTTTACGCCGGTTTTTAAGGGTCGTCGCATGAAATTGAAAAGAAATATTTATGTGAAAACACCAGAAGGCCGGAAGGTGCAGGCACGACAGAAAAAAGCTGTTCAACTGCTCAAAGTATCTGTTAACGAAAGCATGAAAGGCAGAGATTCTGTTTCAATTTTGTATGATAAAAAGAAACGTAAATCAATTTTTGTTAAGTACGATTACACCCTGAAATACAATTAATTAAACTAAATCATAATTACATCATGAAGAAAAATCAGATTTTTATGTTGGGCATCGCCCTGATTGCAATAAGCAGCATCTTATTTAGTTTTCGCTCACCTTCGCCCCAACCCGGAGAGGTTAAATGGCTACAGATCACAGTAGTGGAATCAGTGATACCAGGAGGTGCCGGCCGATCGCGAATGATTACTATTGATGAAAATGGTAAAACGGATGAAGTTAAAATCAATAACTTTTTCAGTCTGGCAGGGATCAATTTCAATAATATTCGCGAAAATGATCAAACTGTTACCAACGAAATACAAGAGCTAACCAATCAGGGATGGGTGTTGGAACATATTTCATCCGGTGTTTTTTCTGGAAACCAAAACAATACCAACGGGATTTTCTTAACGCGCTATTTGTTTAAAAAGGTTGAGTAAACGGGTAGTTCTTGTAAAAAAAACGCAACTCAGGTGCATCAACTGATTTTGTAGCCTGCCAGTGCAAGCTGATCAATAAGTCTGCTAATTATTTCAGGATCAGTTGCCAGCGTTGTCATGCTTGCACCGGTTTTGTCTTTTCCGGTATGCCCATAATTTGGCAGCGGCAAAAAGTTTTTAGCACTCAGATGAATGGCATTTATATCGGTGTTGTGCAGTAGCGCAACAACATTTTGCGGTTCTATTCCACCTCCGGCCATCACTTCGATTTGGTGGCCGAAATATTGCTGTATTTCTCTGATTGTTTTCATGCCCTGAGCCGCTGATGGCTTTAATCCGGAAGTTAACACAGTATCAAAGCCCAACCCAATCAGCCTTTTTACAATTTCAAAAGGATTGGAGGATGCATCAATGGCCCTGTGAAAGGTCAATTTAAGCCCTGCAGCTGCTGCTCCGATTTTCTTCATAGCATCCTCATCCAAGGTACCATCTGCTTGCAATGCACCAACTACAACACCCTCAAATCCAAGTGATTTCACAAGCTCAATATCCTTCAACATCTGTTCAATTTCGGGTGACGAATAACAATAATGCCCGCCACGCGGACGTATCAACACCCGAACTTCCTTTGTTTTGAGCTGGGCTGCCAGTTTCAGGCAGCCATAAGAGGGCGTAGTGCCACCGATTTCAAGGTTCTCGCACAATTCTATCCGTGTTGCACCATTTGTCTGAGCCATCTGCATCGAAAACAAACTATTGGCACATATTTCGAGTTTAACCGTTCTCATATCCGCAGTTATCAAAAAAGCAAAGGTCGGAGTTTTCTACCATTATAGTTTTCTAAACTTCTGAAAACCTACACAGCAAACGATTGTGTATTCTTTTCTGGTCTATGGCAGGATTTCGGTTGACCAGCAGTTGAATAAAGTGTATTTTTGATAACCTAAACCTCGGACATGATAAATATCTATCAACTTTTTCCACGGCTTTTTGGCAACCAAAATACCAATGTAAAACCTTATGGATCAATAGTTGAAAATGGCTGTGGGAAGTTTAAAGATATCACTGACAATGCCTTGGATGCCCTAAAAGATTTGGGAATCACACACCTCTGGCTCACTGGTATTATCCGTCATGCCAGCCTCACCAACTATCCCGATCTGGGTTTGGCAGCTGCGCATCCACAAACGGTGAAGGGCATAGCCGGATCGCCTTATGCCATTACCGACTATTTTGATATTTGCCCCGACCTCGCTACTCATGCTGCTCATCGAATGGAAGAGTTCGAAACACTTGTCGAACGCATCCATCAAAAAGATCTACAGCTACTCATCGATTTTGTGCCCAATCATGTGGCACGAGCCTATAAATCAATGGCAAAACCTCCTGAAATACCTGATCTCGGTGCGCACGATGACAGCTCACAGGCATTTAATCCGGCAAACAATTTTTATTACCTGCCCGAAGAAAAATTACAGCTGCCCGAAATTCCTGATTCTCCGGTTAAAAGTGACGCGCCATATGAAGAATTTCCGGCAAAAGTAACTGGGAACGATTGTTTTACGGCCTCACCATCTCTTAACGACTGGTACGAAACCATCAAGCTGAACTACGGAAAAGACTTTAGGACCGGTGCCCAAATTACAGATCCAACTCCCGATACCTGGCTTAGGATGTACGAGATATTAAACTTTTGGGCAGCCAAAGGGGTGGATGGATTCAGGATAGACATGGCTGGTATGGTTCCCCTGGCATTTTGGCAATGGGTAATCCCCAGGCTCAAAGGCAAATTTCCTTCACTGATTCTAATTGCAGAGCTTTATGAACCAGCATTATATCAGGATTTTGTCAAGGCAGGGTTTGACTATTTATATGATAAGGCTGGTTTGTATAACCGCCTCGAAGCCATTTTACGCTACGCACAAGCTGCCGATTCGCTCAGTATTTGCTGGAAAATGCTTCAAGGATTGGATGACAGCATGTTGCGCTTTATGGAAAACCACGACGAACCCCGGCTTGCCTCTCCCCATTTTCTGTCAGATGCTTTTGCAGCACTTCCGGCAGTGGCAGTGAGCGCCCTGATGCACCGCGGTCCTTTCATGATATACAACGGCCAGGAATCGGGCGAAAAAGCAGAAGGAGTAATGGGCTATAGCGGTGAGGACGGTCGCACCAGTATTTTTGATTATACGCATATGCCACAGCATCAGCAGTGGTACAATGCCGGAAAATGTGATGGCGAAAACTTAACCGAATCACAGCAAAAGCTAAGGAGGTTTTATCAGCTGATTTTGCGCTTGCGATTAAGCAGCGAAGCTTTCAGCAAGGGTTATTTTTACGATCTGATGTGGGCCAATCCCTGGTACACCAACTTTGATCCCAGGTATGTGTATGCTTTTTTGCGCTACCACAAGGAAGAATGTTACCTGATACTGGTGAATTTTAATCGCCATGAAAGCAGGAAGACATGCATTAATATTCCGGATGATGCCCGCGAACTGGCTAAAATTTACCCCGGAAAATATCGCAAATGCTGGATAGCAGAAAATATTACAGAAGATTCGGACAAAATTCCTTTCGATCCTGAGCGCGTCGCCAGCGAAGGAATTTGGATTCATCTGGAGCCCTCTCAAACCCTCATTTATAAACTACAACCTATTCCTAAAAGTTATGACAACCCCAATGATGAAACTTGTTGAAAAAGACCCCTGGCTCACACCAGTAAGCCAAGCAGTTACCGAGAGATATTTAAGGTTCAACAAACGGCTTCAGGAGCTGGAAAGTGGCTACGGAAGTCTCAAGTCATTTGCACAGGCCGATAAACTTTTTGGCTTTAATTATGATGCGACTCGCAAAGGCTGGTGGTTCAGAGAATGGGCTCCAGCTGCCACCCAACTTTTTATCATGGGCGACTTCAATGCCTGGAACAAATACAGCCATCCGCTGATCAATAATGGCAAGGGTATCTGGGAGATTTTCTTTGACGACAAAACCTATCAGTCAAAACTGGCTCATCAAAGTCTATACAAACTCATCATCCAGTCACAGATTGGCGAAAATGAACGGATTCCGGTTTACGCCAATCGAGTCGTTCAGGATGAAAACACCAAAGATTTTACGGCTCAATTCTGGAATCCTGAAAAGTATTTTAAATTTCGGCATAAAGCTCCGGTTTTAAATGCTAAAACACCTCTGTTTATCTACGAATCGCACATCGGCATGGCACAGGAATCAGAAGGTGTTGGCACTTACCTTGAATTCAGGGATAAAATTTTGCCACGCATTGTAAAGGCCGGATACAATGCCATACAGTTGATGGCCATTGCCGAACATCCTTATTATGGCTCATTCGGCTATCATGTAGCAAACTTTTTTGCGCCAAGCAGTCGTTTTGGCACCCCCGAAGAGTTGAAATCCCTGGTGGACAGAGCACATGAGCTTGGTCTGGTTGTGATTATGGATATTGTACATTCACATACCGTA
Organism: Bacteroidales bacterium; assembly: GCA_028696715.1. Lineage (GTDB taxonomy): Bacteria > Bacteroidota > Bacteroidia > Bacteroidales > F082 > UBA5536. The sequence goes on along the minus strand of JAQVGO010000092.1, from coordinate 3,758 downwards.
AAAAATACCCGCGAAGGGCTTAACCTTTTTGATGGCACTGATTACCAATACACCCATCATGGAAGCCGGGGCGACCATCCGCAATGGGATTCTAAATTATTCAATTACGGCAAGGAAGAAGTAATGCAACTGTTATTGTCGAACGTACGCTACTGGCTGGAGGAGTTTGGCTTTGATGGCTATCGTTTTGATGGCGTAACCTCGATGTTATATTTCCATCATGGCATGGGTGTGAGTTTTGATCAGCCAGAGAAATTTTTTACTGATGGCGTTGAATTTGATGCCGTCACCTATTTGCAGCTGGCAAATACACTCATTCACCAGCTCAACCCGAATTATCTTTCTATAGCAGAAGAAGTTAGCGGTATGCCGGGATTGTGTAAACCCATCGAAGACGGGGGAATTGGGTTTGATTACCGCCTGGGAATGGGCTTGCCTGATTTTTGGATCAAACTACTTAAAGATCAGCAAGATGAAGCCTGGAACATCCGCGAGATGTATCATACCATGACCAACCGGCATTTCGACATCAAGACAGTGGCCTATGCCGAATCGCACGATCAGGCTCTTGTGGGAGATAAGACCATCGCTTTTCGGTTGATGGACAAGGAGATGTATTATCATATGGCCAAGTCGTCCAAAAATTTGGTCATCGATCGTGGCATTGCCCTGCATAAGATGATCAGGTTGTTTACCATTTCGCTTGGCGGTGAGGCCTGGCTAAACTTCATGGGAAACGAATTTGGCCATCCGGAATGGATTGATTTTCCACGCGAAGGCAACAACTGGAGCTACAAACATGCCAGGCGGCAATGGTCATTGATTGAAAAAGACTATTTAAAATATCACTGGCTCTCCGATTTTGATCAGGCCATGATTAAGTTGATGAAGGACTATCAAATCATGCTTGCCATGCCACCCTGGCTGTTAAAAACTGATGAGGGCTGCAAAACCCTTGTTTTTGAACGTAATCACCTGATCTTTGTTTTCAACTGGCATCCCTCCGATTCCATTCCGGACTATGAAATACCCCTCAAGCAAACCGGCGATTATGAGTTGATCCTCTCAACAGACGAATCGCGCTTTGGCGGCTTCAACAGAATGGACAAAGACCTTCATTATCCTAGCTATTTAAAAGAAGATCAGGCTTTTATGAAGATTTATAACACCAATCGTACTGCGCTGGTTTTTAAACCTATCAAGCTAAAATCAGACAAAACTGATTAATCAATTGGTTTTAGCCTGATTAGTTGGCCAGGGCCTTCTGTAAGCACGTAAAGAAAACCATCCGGACCTTGACGGATATCTCTGAAGCGTGCATACCCTTGCAGCAATATTTCTGTGTCAACCACCTGTGTGCCACTAAGCGTTAGCTGCTGAATCTGCTGGCCTGCCAGTGCTGTAACCATCAAGTTGTTTTTCCAGTTAGGATATGTATCGCTGCTAACAAAGCACATCCCGCAAGGCGCAATAGATGGCACCCAATAATGGATTGGATCAGTTATGCCGGGAAGTGTAGTGTCGTTGCTAATCGTCGTTCCATCATAATTGATTCCATAGGTTACGAGCGGCCAGCCATAGTTTGCGCCTGCTTTTTCAATATTGATTTCATCACCCCCACGCGGGCCATGTTCGTGTGTCCATATTTCGCCTGATAGCGGATGAATCGCCATACCCTGGATGTTGCGATGGCCATAATTATATATTTCCGGCATCGCCTCTGCTACCTCAACAAAAGGATTTTCTTGCGGAATGCTGCCATCATCGTTGATGCGCATCAGTTTGCCATTATGATTGTCAAGCTTTTGGGCATTGGTCATTTCTCCACGATCACCAATAGGAAAATAAAGCCGGTTCAACTCATCAAAAACAATTCTGCAACCAAAGTGATAAGACAAATCAGTGAGCGGACTGCCTCTGAATAAGGTTTCAAAATTCACCAGGTTATTGCCTTCCAACTGGCCACGACCAATGGCTGTATTGCCTTTCTGCCCATCATCCGATGAGGCGTAGGCCAGATAAATCCAGCCGTTGTTCTCATAATCAGGATGCAAAGCCACTTCTAATAATCCTCCCTGACCATTCTGCCAGATTGGCGGGAGTCCGCTGATGGGTTCAGATAATTGTCCGTCTCTGAAAAAGCGCAATCTTCCGGGCCTTTCGGCTATCAACATACCTCCATCCGGCAAAAAGGCGATGCTCCAGGGGTTTTCAAGATTTTCGGCCAAAACCTCAACTTCTATTTCATGGGTCTCACCCGAGGATGAATTCGTTAAGCCGGGCTTGTCAGAAGCTTCACATCCGGTATTGAGAGCAAGAACAACAACGATTAAGACAAAAAATGATTTCATCGTAAAAACATTTTAAAATTAGCAAATGAAGATACGAATAAAACAACCAGCTTGTACGGACTGTTCAATTAATTTATGGAAAAACTAAGCCAGTAGTTTTTCAAGCTCTTTGTAAACCAGCGCACTGGCACCAACAATGGCCGCATCTCCGGCTTTAAGCTGTGAAGGGAGAATCTTGACTTTGTTTTTAAAAATCGGGATCAGATGCTTTTCCATGCTTTCGATGGTAGGCCTGAAAATATAACTACCGGCTGCAGTAGGTCCTCCAAACAAAAAGATTGCTTCGGGGCTGGTGTGGGCCACGGTATTTGCCAGGCCTATTCCAAGCCAATGTCCGGTAAGCTCAAATACTTCTTTGGCTACGGCATCACCAGCTTCGGCAGCTTCGAAAATCATTTTGGAATCCATCTCGTTGAAACATTTGGAAGCCAAAATACTTTTGGTAGCATTGTATTTAGCCATCAACTCAAAGGCAGTCCGCTTCATGCCCGATGCCGAGCAATAAGCTTCCAAATGACCTTTGCCACCGCAGCCGCAAAGCCTGCCGTTGTTTACAATGGTAGTATGGCCGCATTCGCCGGCAAAACCATCGTGTCCGTAAACCAGATCGCCATTAACCACCACACCGCTTCCCACACCGGTGCCCAATGTATAAACCACAAAATTTTTCATGCCTCTGGCACCGCCGTAAATCATCTCGCCTATCGCAGCAGCATTGGCATCGTTGGTGATAGCAACAGCTTTCATCTCCGGAAAGTTTTCTTCCAGCAATTTTACCATTGGTATCACTCCTTTGAACGAAAGATTGGGTGCATGTTCGATATTTCCGGTATAATAATTGGCATTGGGTGCACCGATTCCTAATCCCAGGATTTCAGCTTTTGGATTCAATGACCCAACTGCATTTACCAATTCTCTTACCGAATTTGTGATATCATCAATAAACAAGGTAATGTTTCCGTGATCAGGTGTTGGGATGCTGTCTTTCACCAGTACTTTTCCTTCACTGTCAACCACTCCTATTGCTGTATTGGTGCCACCTACGTCAATACCAATTGCTACTTTTTTCATATGTATATTTTATTTCAATGTTGATTCAATCCTACGTCTGATTTTACTGCCTGATACAGCATAATAAAAAATAAAAAGATAGCTTACAGCCGGCACCAGAAAAGCATAAGTATAACCTGCTGTATCTGCTATGCCACCCATCAGCGGAGGGAGGATTGCACCACCCAGAATCAGTGCATTGATCAAACCTGAAGCACCACTGAGTTCGGCATTGTCGAGATCCTTCACGGCCAGCGAAAAGATATTGGGAAACATGATAGAGTTGAACAATCCGATGGAGATGATGGTCCAAAGCGCAACTGATCCGGTAGTAAAAGTAGTTGTAATATCCAGCAG
>JAQVGO010000186.1 GCA_028696715.1 Bacteroidales bacterium | reverse complement strand
CGCTTTTTACCCTCGAAAAGATGGCGCGTGGTGGCATTTATGATCAGATCGGTGGTGGATTTGCCCGTTACTCAGTGGATGCACGCTGGCATGTGCCGCATTTCGAAAAGATGCTTTACGACAATGCGCAATTGATTGGACTTTATACCGAAGCCTGGAGAAAAACCCAAAATCCATTTTTTAGGGAAATTGTGGAACAAACCATTGACTTCTGCCTGCGCGAATTGCATGATACGGAAGGTGGTTTTTTATCAGCGCTGGATGCCGACAGCGAAAAAGTGGAAGGCAAGTTTTATGTCTGGACCAGCGAAGAATTTAGTACCGTATTAGCAGAAGATGCTCCACTTTTACGAAAGTATTTTCAGATTGATCAGGAAGCTTTATGGGAAGATGGTAACAATGTGCTTGTTCGTCCGGAAGAAGATGCAGTTTTTGCCTCTCAAAACGGCCTTGATTTGGAAGTTTGGATGCAAAAACTGGCTGATAGCAGAAAAAAGCTTTTTGACTTTCGCGAACAACGTATTCGTCCAGCAACGGACGACAAACGCCTGCTTTCGTGGAATGCCTTGATGATAAAAGCCCTGGCCAGAGCAGCCGTGGTTTTTGAGCGCAACGACTGGTTGCAAACTGCTATCAAAGCCAATGATTTTATTCAGCAAAACATGCGTACTACCGAGGGTGGATACTACCGCAGCTGGAAGGATGGAAAAGCAAAAATAGATGGATTTCTGGATGATTATGCCTTCCTGGTTCAGGCATTGTTACAGCTGTATTATGCTACGGCTGAAGTACGTTTTGCCTTGGAAGCAGAAGCAATTTTGAGTTTTGTATTCAAATCGTTTTATGATGAATCACAGCAAAGTTTTGCCTACACCTCATCAAAAAGTCGAAAGCTTGCTGTTACTACTTTCGAAAATCATGATAATGTGATTCCTTCGTCTAATGCAGCCATGGCGCAGCTTTTGATCAGTCTGGGTTTGATATTCGAAAAGCAGGATTACCTTCATTTAGCCGAGCAGATGCTCCATCAGCAACTTGACGCCATGCAGCAATTTCCCACAGCTCACAGTCATTGGCTGCAGGCTTTGATGCGGCTTGAACAACAAACCCTGATTGTAGTAAAAGGAACTGAAAGTTTGTCTTCATCGCTTATGCTGCAGCAAAAACTTTCATCATCCATTCCTGTGCTTGCTTCATTGGAAATAGGAATACCGGTGGTTGATGACAAACCAGCCAAGGCCGAACGCACAAGCTTTTATCTCTGCGACAGGCACGGATGCAGGCCGGCAATTGCTGCTGTTGATGAGTTATTGCATGAATTGAATGATCAGAATTAAAGGATATTCAAACGATTGGCATCTTGTTTTAAAAACACAAAAAACATAATTGAAAAAGCCCAAAGACTTGATCCGCCATAACTTATAAATGGCAACGGGATGCCAATCACAGGTACCAAACCGATCGTCATGCCGATGTTGATGGCAAAATGAAAAAACAAAACCGAGGCAATGCCATAGCCATAAATACGGCTGAATGCAGATCGTTGTCGCTCGGCTAATATTATCAAGCGCGAAAGCAATAGCAGATAGAGTAAAATCACTGCTGTAGTGCCAATAAATCCCCATTCTTCGCCTACGGTACAAAAGATAAAATCAGTGCTTTGCTCTGGCACAAAATTATACTTGGTTTGCGTGCCCTGCAGAAATCCCTTACCCGTAAACCCACCCGAACCGATGGCAATTTTTGATTGATTTAGGTTATAGCCAGCACCCATCAGGTCTTTCTCCAAACCCAGCAACACATTGATACGTGTACGCTGATGCGGTTCAAGGATTTTTTCGAAGGCGTAATCAACACTAAAAACGAAGGCAACTCCAACAATAAGTATAGCCAGCATTTTGGTGATATTAGAACGGTTTCTCCTGATCATCAGTAAAGAAATGCCAAATAAAACTGCCAGACCACCAATCACATACCATTGTCCGAAATAAAGTGTTAGCACAAACAAAAAGGCTGCAATTCCACCGATTATCATAAGCGCTCCCGACATGCCTTCGCGGTACAGAACCAAAATAAACACCGTAAACACAAGTGCTGAACCCGTATCGTACTGAGCCAGAATTAATACTGCTGGCAATCCTATGATAGCAAAAGCCGTAAGTCTGGTTTTCCAAAGACTGAGATCGCGATTGAGTTTTCCAAGATAAGAGGCAAGTGCAAGGGCTGTTGCAAATTTGGCAAACTCAGCCGGCTGAATGGCAAAGCCACCAATTTGAAACCAGGATTTTGACCCTGCAATGGTTGATCCAAAAAGTAAAACTCCTACAAGCATCAACATCACAAAGGTGTAAATGGGGTAGGCAAACACATTAAAAAATTTGGCGTCAATCATTAAAATCACTGCACCCAGAAACAGCGACAAGATAATCCAAAGCAGTTGTTTTCCATACCGTTGCGACATATCAAAAATACTGCTGTGATTTTCATCGTACACAGCCGAATAGATCATCACCCAGCCCAAAAGCATCAGAATAAGATATAGAGACAGGCTCAGCCAGTCGATCGAACTTACGCGGCTTTCTCTGATCATGGTG
>JAQVGO010000091.1:6878-11078 GCA_028696715.1 Bacteroidales bacterium | reverse complement strand
CAGGCCAGGACAGATATTGAGGAATTTGTTGGCAAAAAGGTATTCCTGGAATTGAGTGTGAAAGTAAATAAAAACTGGCGCGATGATGAGCAAATGCTTCGCCGCTTTGGCTATGAAGCCTGATAATAATTAATATAGATATGACAAATATTGCGGCAATTGTGGGCAGACCCAATGTAGGAAAATCCACTTTTTTTAACAGGTTAGTGCAGGCGCGACAAGCAATTGTTGAAGAAACCAGCGGCGTTACACGCGATCGCCACTATGGTCGCAGCGACTGGAACGGCAAAACTTTTTCACTGATCGATACGGGTGGCTATGTGGTTGGCTCTGACGATATTTTTGAAGAAGAAATCCGTAAGCAGGTAGCCCTCGCGATCGATGAGGCCGATGTGATCTTTTTTGTAGTGGATGCCCGCGAAGGCATTCATGTTTTAGATCAAGAGGTGGCAAATTTATTGCGGCAATCCAAAAAAAAGGTGTTGCTTGTTGCCAATAAAGTTGATAATCCGGATCGCATTGCCGATGCACAGGAGTTTTATTCCTTCGGTTTGGGCGAGCCATTCCCCATTTCGGCTATCAATGGCAGTGGCACTGGCGAGCTGTTGGATGAAATGGTGAAACTTTTACCTGAGGAAATGACCACCATCGAAAGTGATCTGCCTAAATTTGCCGTAGTTGGGCGTCCTAATGTGGGGAAATCTTCCATTATCAATGCTTTTCTGGGAATTGAGCGCAACATTGTTACATCCATTGCAGGCACAACACGCGATAGTATTCATACCGAATACAATGCTTTTGGGATGAATTTTATTTTGGTTGATACTGCCGGATTGCGTAAAAAGGGAAAGGTTTACGAGAATATAGAATTTTATTCAGTCTTGCGAGCTATTCGTTCTATTGAGGAAAGTGATGTGGTAATTATTTTGATTGATGCGCAAACAGGCATTGAAGCGCAGGATTTGAATATTCTAAAGCTGGCCGAAAAAAACCGCAAAGGCGTCGTGATTGTGGCTAATAAATGGGATTTGATTGAAAAGGAAAACAACACCCACCTGGAATACGAAAAAGCTATCAAAGAACGGACAGCACCTTTTACTGATATTCCAATTGTTTTTACTTCCGTAATTAATAAGCAAAGGATTTTCAAGGTGCTGGAAGCGGCGCATGAGGTTTACGAAAACCGTAATCGTCGTATTGCAACTTCGCAGCTAAACGAATTATTGTTGCCGATCATTCAAGCTTCTCCGCCACCAGCGACAACACGCGGCAAATATGTGAAAATCAAATACATCACACAATTGAAGACACAAACACCACAATTTGTGTTTTTCTGTAATTTCCCTAAGGATGTTAAAGAGTCGTACAGACGTTTCCTCGAAAATAAGTTGCGCGAGCAATTTAACTTTAAAGGAGTTCCTATTCAATTGTATTTCAGGCAAAAATGAGCGATTCGGTTAGGATAGACAAATGGATGTGGGCCGTGAGGCTTTTCAAAACCCGCACTATGGCTGCAGATGCCTGCAAAGGCGGAAAGGTAAAGATGGACGGCCAGTCAGTAAAGGCTTCCCGAGAGGTGAAAGCTGGCGATCTGATAGAAGTGCAGATCGGGCAATTGCATCGAAAAGTGGAAGTGAAAGAGCCGGCTAAAAACAGGGTTGCCGCCAAAATGGTCGAAAATCTGCTGATAGATCATACGCCTGTTGAAGAATATGAGCGTTATGAACTGGTGAAAGCCGCCAAAACAGAGTATCGGGGAAGAGGATTGGGGCGCCCGACAAAAAAAGAAAGAAGATTAATTGACAAACTCAAAACAGACGAATAATGCGTTTTATTAGAAATTATTTTTTACTGCTGCTTGGCTTTACGTTTTTTTTGACGAGCTGCAATCTGTCAAAACAATCCGTAAAAAAACCAAATGATGCCTGGATGGCAGCCTTTTATAATGTGGAGAATCTCTTTGACACCATCAATGACCCAACAATCAATGATGAGGAGTTTCTCCCGGGATCAAAGCTGGATTGGAATACAGAAAAGTATCAAAAATCGCTTGCTCAAAAAGCTAGGGTACTAGCTGCTTTGGATAGTTTGGATTTCCCGCATTTTGTTGGTTTGTCAGAAATTGAAAATAGAGCCGTGCTTGACGATTTGGTGAAAACACCAGCCCTTGTCGATGCAGACTACAGCATTATTCATATCAGTGATAATGACCACCGTGGAATTGAAGTTGCCGCAATTTATCGTAGCGATTATTTTAAATTATTAGCCACTGAAGCACTTGAACCAAATTTAGAAAAACCAGAAAGCATGCGGCATGTATTGTATGTGAAAGGTTTGATTTCAGGAGGTGATACCTTGCATATTTTTGTAAATCACTGGACTTCACGCTATGGCGGAAAAGACGAAACAGCTCCCAGAAGAGCACTTTATGGCGATTTTTTGCGACAATTATCAGATTCCTTGCTGGCACTAAATCCTATGGCACATATTGTGATTATGGGCGATTTGAATGACAATCCCACCGATCTCAGCATCACCGCTCATTTGCAAGCTGTTGGTCCGAATGATTTGGATGCCGCGAGCCGCCTGTTCAACCTAAGTCTTCCACTTTATGAAGCAGGCGAAGGTACACTCTATTATCGCAGCTGGGATTTTTTCGATCAGGTGATTGTTTCGCGCACACTGCTTAATTCTGAAAAGCCATCTGTAAGAGCATTTGAAGTAGTGAAACATCCCTGGATGCTTTATCAGCCAAAAAAAGGTGATGCTCGGCCTAACAGAATGTCATCAGGCGGACGTTATTTTGGTGGTTTTAGCGACCATTTGCCTGTGGTTTTATACCTGAATGTGGATTAAGGTAGCGTTTGTTCGCTGATTAGTTCGCCATTTTCGTCCCACGAACGCCACACTCCTTTTCGTTTTCCGTCCGAATAGGTGCCTTCGATATGTTTTTGTCCGTTGGGATGATATACAATTCCAGAGCCTTCACGCTTTCCGTTTTCAAAACGACCCTCGCTCCACAAGGTGCCATCCTCGTACCAGGATTTCCAGATGCCCGATCGTTTGTTGTTCAGATAGCCACCTTCCATACTTAAAGCACCTTCGGGATAATATTGTTTTTCGCGAACCAGAATTTTTTGTCCACGCTCGTCTTCACGAAAAAAGCGGACAATCTTGGGATTGCCATTATCCCAGATATCAATGATTTCTGAAGTAAGATGTTCATCCTGTCTTGGTTCATGTTGACAGGCTTGTAAAAAACCAAACAAAATAAGAAGTACCGACAGGCTAGCGATCAAATAAAAGCCTTTGTCCGCGGACCTCTTCATGGAATTTTCCGTTCTCATAAGCCAATTCTCCATTTACAAAGGTGTATTTTACCTGATGATTCAGGCTGATTCCTTCCAGAGGCGACCAGCCACATTTATAATGTATATTTTCTGATGAGACAGTTTGTGATCGATTGGGATCAACAATCACTAAATCAGCGTAATATCCTTCACGGATAAAACCGCGTTTTTGAATTTTGAACAATTTTGCGGGATTGTGACACAGTTTTTCGATGGCCATCCCGGTTGTGAGATAACTATTTTGAGCCAGATCAAGCATGGCTGGCAGCAAATGCTGAACCATGGGACCTCCGGAAGGTGCTTCAAAATAAGGACGCGATTTTTCCTCAAAAGTATGCGGCGCATGATCAGTAGCTACCACATCAATTTTCCCGCTTCGCAATGCTTCCCATAAAGCTTGCCGGTCTTCTTCCGATTTCACGGCAGGATTCCATTTGATAAAATTTCCTTTTTGATCGTAATCTCTATCGCTAAACCAAAGGTGATGCAGACAAACTTCAGCAGTGATCTGTTTTTCTTCAAGCGGAATTTCATCGGTGAAAAGTTCAGTTTCAATTGCTGTGCTCAGGTGCAGAATATGCAGCCGGGTGTGATATTTTTTTGCTAAGGCAACGGCTTTTGAAGAAGACAAATAACAGGCTTCCGCATTTCTGATTTGAGGATGAACCTCAGCAGGTGCACCGTCAGGAAATTTTTGCCGAAAGGCAGCCATATTTTGCCTGATAGTAGTTTCGTCTTCGCAATGTACGGCAACCAGGGTAGGGGCGTTGGCAAAAATCTTTGAAAGACTTTCTTCATCATCCACGAGCATATTGCCTGTGCTGGAACCCATAAAAACCTTGATGCCACA
>JAQVGO010000091.1:0-6778 GCA_028696715.1 Bacteroidales bacterium | reverse complement strand
GACATCAATACACGTCCCATCGGCCAGTTAACCACATTAACGCCAGTGATATAACGTGAACCGACAGACAAATCGGCTCCTTCAACAGCACAGGCATGATACAGTCTTTCCAAATCGGAAGGATTGTGTGAGAAATCAGCGTCCATTTCAAAAATGTAACCGTAATGACGGGCCAGTGCCCATTGGAAACCATGGATATAAGCGGTGCCAAGGCCTAGCTTCCCTTTCCGTTCTTCGATGAATAATCTGCCTTGAAACTCCGGTATCAGCGATTTTACGATCTGTGCAGTTCCATCCGGGCTGTTATCTTCAATTATCAGAATATGAAAATCCTTTTCGAGCGAAAAAACCGTCCGAATAATCTTTTCGATGTTTTCTTTCTCGTTGTAGGTAGGTATGATGACCAGGCTGTCTGACATTTTCACCTGCTATTAATTTGAGTAATTCAACTGTAATGTTGCAAAGGTGCAAAATTAATCGAAATAAAAAGGATAATTCAGTGCAAAGCTGAATTATCCTTTCAATAAGTTTCGCTCAAAATATGTTGTAATGCGATGATTATTAATTTACTAATGCATTTGATTGCAAGCTTTCTGAAGCAATATTATTTTTAACGCTTATCGCAAACTCCCAATATAGATATCATCGATACGGATAGAAGTTGATTCTGTGCCGCTACCATCATATTTGAAGGCGATAGCAACTTTAGTGCCTGTGAATAAGGAACTTAAATCCACGTTTCCGGAATCAATCCATGCATGATCGGGATCAGAAGCTTCGGCAAGGCGAACCTCATCAATGAGAATCCAGTTTGCAGATTCCCAATTGCTGCCATCGTAATCTGTTGATGCATATACGCTTAGTGGTGTAGTAGAGGTGTGTTCCCAATAGGCCATAGAGGTACGGAAACGCAGGTAGCGTTGTTCAGTGAGGTTTACATTGGGTGTGATAAGCCAGGTGACCATACTCGCCAAACCAGAGTTGTAGCCTGTTGCCTGCGCATACTTGTCAGCATCAAAGATTTTCCCCTGCCATTTTCTGTTACCGGCTTCAGCGATATTTAGCCAGCCCTCGAAATTGATATCCTGGTTATTTGTTATACTCTCGAATGTTTCGTCAAGGGATTCCAATATATCACCTCCACCGCCGCCGCCTTCGGGTTGGCTCCCGATATAGAGGTCGTCAATGCGTATGGTTGTGGATTCTGTTCCGCTTCCGACATATTTAAAGGCAATAGCGATTTTTGAGCCACTAAACAAATTACTAAGGTCAATATCACCGCTTTCTACCCAGGCATTATCGGCATCAGCTTGTTCGGCCAATCGGGCATCCAGTGGTGTCCAGGTAGCTGAGGTTACATTGCTGCCATCATAATCGGTTGAAGCATAAACTATCAGAGGTTGACCAGAAGTATGTTCCCAATAAGCTTTTGCTGTTTTAAACCGCAGATACCTTTGCTGAGTGAAGTTGACATTGGGTGTCACAAGCCAGGTAATCATGTTTGAAAGGCCTGAGTTATAGCCTGTTGCCTGTGCGTATTTATTTCCTGAGAAATCTTTACCCTGCCATTTACGGTTACCTTCTTCGGCAAGATTAACCCATCCACTAAAATTGATATCCTGATAGTCAATTGCCTGTTCAAAATTTTCTTCGATGGACTCAACAACATCGCCGCCACCTCCACCACTGCCGGTTTCGGTGCCAATATACACATCATCTATTCGCAAAGAAGTTGATTCGAGGTCGCTTCCAACATATTTAAACGCAATGGCTACAGTTTGGCCGGTCATGAATTCTGAAAGGTCTATATCACCAGATTCAATCCAGGCATTATCGGCATCGCCCTGACCTGCAATGGTAGCATTTATCTGGGTCCAGCTGGCTGTAGCCACATTGCTTCCATCATAATTGGTTGAAGCCCAAACAGTGAGAGGGGTGTTGCTGTTGTGTTCCCAAAATGATTTCGCAGTTTTAAACCGCAGGTATTTTTGCTGATCCATTTTTACATTTGGAGTAATTAGCCAGGTGATCATACTGGAAAGACCTGAATTGTAAGCGGTTGCCTGTGCGTAGGTATTTCCTGAAAATTCTTTACCTTGCCATTTTCTGTTTCCTGCTTCGGCAATATTTGTCCATCCGGTAAGACTGATGTCCTGATTATTTCCCGAACTCGAGAAGCTCTCATTTACCCCATCTACAGCATCACCACCTCCGCCACCATCACCGCAGCGCGGATCGTTCATCTGAACTTCGGTAAGTGATCTGATGTAAAGTTGATAGGTTCCATTAAAAACTCCAGCGATGGCAATTAAGCTTCCTTTGCCATTAGGCAGACTTTTTTTCGCAAAATTAGCGTAGTTACTGGTTCTGACAATGATACTGTTACCATCACAATCTTCAAGATTGCGGTTGGTAGTGGCGTCAGTTTCAGCAAATGGTAATGCCGTGTCACCAGCTATGAACTGGACATCCTGAAGCTGAATTAGTTTTGCGTTAAAATTGCCGGATTTAATTTGCTCAATGGTAACTATTTCAGGGGTGAGGTGCTTTTGATTCGCCAGGATAATGATGTTGCTATCAGCTTGAACATTATCGAGTTGCATCAGGCCGTTATAATCCGATAAAATAGTGTTTTTGAGATAAACCCTTATAGAATCGCCGGCACGCAGCCCACTGGTTTCTTTCAGACGCAGGTTGATAGCATGCGTTTTGTCCTGGATGTAGGCATTTTTATAAATATTACCGGAAGCTTCGTCCATGCTAACGATAGCGTAAACTGAGGCGTCTTCTGAAAACTGCGTAGCACCACTGTTTTGGTACATTTCATATAGGTCACCAATAGAATAAACTGTTCCTACTGGCAAACTGCTGATCGGAGGGGTGTCAAATTCTTTTTTAACACATGAGCTGACAAAGCCAATGATGAGGGTCAGCAAACTAATAAGGATAATTTTTTTTGAGTTTTGCATGATGTGCAAGATTTATTGAAATAGATTATTTTCTGATTGTTAAACTTACAAAATAGGTTGTGCCATAAAGGTAGGAATATTTGTCGGGGAAGCGATCCAGATTGTTTAAGTCGCTTCGGAGTTGTTCGTATCCCCACGAAACAAGTTCCTGATTGTTCAAAATATTATTAACACTTAAAATAAGCGAAATGTAATAGCCATTTACTCTCCAGGATTTGCCACCAAAGAAATCCAGTGTAAATCCATCATCAAGTTTGGGTTGGTCAAGGATTTGATTAATCCTTACATCACCTTCTTTGTAGGCACTTAAAAGTTCTGCAGTATGATTATCAGGATTTGGATCAAAATAGAAGCGATCAAAATAATTACCTGTGAGGTTGACCCACCAGAATTTTGGAGAATTGTATTTAATACCCAACGATAAAGCCGTTTGTGGCATACCACCTACATTGTAATTTTTCAGGTAAACGGTTCGGTTGTCAGCCAGTAATTCAGCATCATTATCTCTGGATATAGTCACGTTGGGCCGGTTGGTATAGATATTTTCGCCATAGGCAGCAACGGCCTGCATCGAGAAAGTAGGGGAGAGGTTAACCTCCGACCCAAATTCAATTCCCTGAAATTGCTGATCCATATCTTTCATGATGTAATTAACGAACTCGCGTAGGTCTTCGTGATAAAAACTTCTGAGCCAGATATCATCCTTCACTTTGGTATGATAAACTGTCAACCGGGCTTTAACATCCGGAGTGCGAAGCACATAACTCAGATCGCCCGAAAGGATATTGGAGCTGGTTAATCCGTCAACAGTGCTGTGGCGTGTACGAGGTGAAATGAATACATCTCTGAAATATGGTGCCCTAGTTGAATAACCGGCATTAATCACCAGATAATTTCTTCCATTAAGTGCATAGTTTGCACCTGCTTTTAAGCCATAATCGAAGAAATTGTATTTATCGCTGTCGCCATAGGAATTATTTGGAAATCTTCCGTTTTGCATATTACCTGTACGCCAGAAAGTGGTTCCTGAAAGTTCGGCAGCAGCATAGAGTTCTACTTTCGAAAGTTTCCAACTGGCTTGTCCCCATGCACGATAATTTTGCTGATTGGCATAATAGTCGTAACCAAAAATATCACCTTCGCGAACCACACGGTTTGGTTTGCGCAGATCGCTTTGCGAGACATCTGTGATAAAGCTGGATTCCTGATCTGAGAATTTATCCACATCAAGGTAAAAATCTCCGCCGAGCAAATCCTCAATCACTTTGTGATGTCTGGTTTTGCTTAGATGTACTTCTGCACCTCCACTTAATCGGGTGATGGTATTCAGTTGGTGTTGCAAATTAAACACCAGCCCTTTCTGGTTTTTATCCATGCGACGGTCTTCGACAATATATTTCGATTTATTACCACTTACATTATTACCATTAATGCCTTCTACATTATTTATTGTAGAAAGATTTTTGCTGTTAGCAAAATAAAAGTGATCCCAGTTTAATTGCCTGAAATTTTCATTGTTCTTCCATTGCTCGCGGTAATAGTTGGCTGTTGTCTCATCGCCCATAAATTCAAAATAGCTGGGCAGGTTACGATAATAATCTGGTCGTGGATCGTTGGCATCTGCCCAGTCAAGTGCTGTTGAACCACCCCGGCCAAGCCAGTAATACGCTGTGGTTTGAATTTCTGTTTTTTGATTTGGATTCCAATAGTGCGAAAGCTGAATCATGGGTTGGTTATAGTTGCTTACACGTGCATTACGCTTTTCACCATTTTGATAACCCCAATAAGGATTGTAGTAATTTGTGCCGGTAAGGTCATAGGCTTCCTGCACAACAGCAGTTCCGCTACCTCGCTTTGTAGGTGCTGCAAAAGCGATTAAACCAATGCTGTGCTTTTTGTTTAATTGCTTCTCAACTGACATAAAATAACTCCAGCCATCGTAAAAGGTTCCTTCCTGGTAACTTTCGTTTGCCCAGCGCCTTGATCCTGAAATAGTTAATGCCCAGCCGTTATCCATCAATCCGGTGGCATGAGTGAGCATAATACGGTTGCGATAACTGCGGTTAGAGGCAGCGTAACTTACACCTGTCGAAGGTCGGTAGGTGCTGGCACGGGCAATTATGTTAGTTATTCCGCCAAAACTACCAAAGCCGTAATCCGATTCTGCAATCCCGTTTGCAATAACTTTGTTACGAACGGCATCGTTCAATCCGCCCCAGTTCGACCAATAGGCCCGGCCTGTTTCCGGATCGTTCATCCTCACTCCGTTAAACAAAATATTTGTAAACTCGGAGTCCAATCCGCGCATTCTGAAACGCATCGAACCAAAGCTGTATCCGGCAGTAGAAACAAAAACATCACTCGAAGATTGCAAAAGACCTGATAAATCAGTAGAACTTTCTGCATCTTCAAGCTCAGATTCTGTAAGAACAATAGCCGGAAGTGAGGGGGAAGTCAATGTTGTGTCGGTTTGTGCAAAAATGATCGGGAAACTTGCTAAACCAAACAACAGCAAAAAAATTTTCTTCATGAATACTGCTTTATATTACTAAAAAAACGAGCTGCAAATTTAGGGTTTTTCACTTGGGACTTCCACAATTTTTTTAAAAGTTTGATGAAAACATGAAATAATAAGTCGTAAACCGTAATTTTGTGCTCTCAAAAAATTAATGGCATGATTCGAATCGTTTTACTTCAGTTGAGTTTATTTGTTTTTATTCTCACTCCTAATCTTTCTTTCGCTCAAAAAGCGTTTAAAGTTGGAGTTGTTGCTTTTTATAATCTCGAGAATTTATTCGATACAATCAATGACCCAAATAAGAATGACGAAGAGTTTTTGCCTGATGGGCAAAATCGTTGGAATACTGAAAAATACAACATTAAGTTGGAGAGGTTGTCGGAGGCTATCGAAGGCATTGGTGCTGATGTTAGTCCTTTTGGAGCACATATCTTGGGTGTTTCAGAAATAGAAAATCGGGATGTCATCGAAGATTTGATCGCTACAGACCGGCTCAAAGATCGCAATTATCAAATTATCCATTATGATTCGCCTGATCGCAGAGGCGTTGATGTGGCCATGCTATATCAGGCAGATTTTTTTAAACCGACAAACACCAAATCCTATTTTCTTGCTGTGGATGGAATGCCTCATTTTCTTACCCGCGATCAGTTGGTAGTTAGCGGACTTTTCGATGGCGAAGAAATGCATTTTATTGTAAACCATTGGCCATCACGCTATGGTGGCGAAAAGAGATCCAGACCATTGCGTATGGCTGCCGCAGCCTTGAACCGGCATATTGTTGATTCTTTGCTTTTACTCAATTCCGAAGCAAAGATTGTTGTGATGGGCGATTTAAATGACAATCCAACTAATAAAAGTGTGCTGGAAGTGTTATCGGCTAAAGCTGAGAAAACGAATCTGAAATCGGGTGAGCTTTATAATCCATTTTATGAGTTGTACCGAAAAGGAATTGGCTCTAATGCCTACCGGGATGCCTGGAGTCTGTTTGATCAACTAATCATTAGCCAGGCATTAATTGGTGATGATTTTGAAAGCTATCAAATGAAGTATGCCAAGGTATATTTTAAATCTGAGATGACCCAATCTAGCGGCCGATTCAAGGGATATCCTTTCCGGACTTTTGCCGGAGGTGTGTTTTTGGGTGGTTACAGCGATCATTTTCCGGCTTATATTGTTCTGATTAAGGAGGTAAAACAATATTAAATATGTGAGTGGGTTTTTGTTTGAAGTGGACAATAATGTATTAAGTGTTTGTTAAATAACGAATTGTCTTTACATCAATCAACCA
>JAQVGO010000185.1 GCA_028696715.1 Bacteroidales bacterium | reverse complement strand
AGAGCTTGATTTATATTTTGAACGCTTCCTGAATCCTAAGCGTAGCAGTCCGCCCGATTTTGATATTGACTATTCCTGGAAAGAACGTGATGAAGTGATCGATTACATCTTTAAGCGCTACGGCAATAGGCACACAGCTCTTCTTGGAACAATCTCTACTTTTAGAGGGAAGTCAATTTACCGCGAGCTGGGCAAAGTGCATGGCCTGCCCAAAGCTGAAATTGACGAACTGGTGAGCAATCCCGGAAAGTTTTACAACTTGAACAAAATCACCCGTCATATTCACGAGCTGGCACAACACATCGTTGATTTTCCCAATCAGCGCAGCATTCACGCAGGTGGCATACTCATTTCAGAAGAGCCGATCACCAATTATGTGGCACTTGATATGCCTCCCAAAGGTTTTTTAACAACGCAGTGGGATATGTATGTTTCTGAGGAGCTGGGCTATGAAAAACTGGATATTTTAAGTCAGCGCGGAATCGGACATATCAAGGAGGCAGCAGACATCATTAAAAGTAACCGGAGAATTACTATTGATATCCATCAGGTGCAGCAGTTTAAGGAAGATTCAAAGGTAAAGGATCAATTGCGCAGGGCCGAAACGAATGGGTGTTTTTATATTGAAAGTCCGGCCATGCGGGGCTTATTGCGTAAGTTGCAGTGCGACAACTACCTTACGCTGGTAGCTGCCAGCTCTATCATCAGGCCGGGAGTGGCCAAATCGGGGATGATGCGCGAATACATCCAACGCTTTCATCGTCCTGAGAGTTTTCGGTACCTCCATCCGGTGATGAAAGAACAGCTGAGCGAGACCTATGGCGTGATGGTGTATCAGGAAGATGTGCTCAAGGTGTGTCATCATTTTGCAGGGCTCGATCTGGCTGATGCCGATGTGTTGCGCCGGATTATGAGTGGAAAAAAGCGTAAGCAAAATGAGTTTGAGGAGATTGTCGGACGGTTTTTTGGTAATTGTAAAGCGCGCGGCTATCCTGATTCCGTGACCAAAGAGGTTTGGCGTCAGATAGAATCCTTTGCCGGTTATTCATTTTCGAAGGCGCATTCGGCTTCTTATGCCGTTGAAAGTTTTCAGAGTCTTTACCTTAAGGCTCATTATCCGCTGGAATTTCAGGTGGCGGTGATCAATAATTTTGGAGGTTTTTACCACACCTGGGTTTATTTTAATGAAGCGCGTCGGCAGGGTGGTTATATCCATTTGCCTTGCGTGAACAACAGTCAATACCTTACTTCATTGAAGGATACGACTATTTATATTGGTTTTGTGCATATTGCCGGACTGGAGGAGCAGCTGGCGCGCAGTTTGGTGGTGGAGCGTGAAAAACATGGCAATTATCGTGGGCTTCACGATTTTATTGATCGGGTGAAGCCGGGCATAGAGCAGATTGTTATTTTGATCCGTTCGGGGGCTTTTGCCTTTACGGGTCAACCTAAATCGGGTTTGCTGTGGGAGGCACATTTGTATCGGAAGAAGAGTAAAACCGTTGAAAGTCCTTCGCTGCTTTTTAAGGAACAAGCCCGGCGATATCAGTTGCCACAGCTGGATAGTGAAGCCATTGAGGATGCCTATGATGAAATTGAATTGCTTGGTTTTCCGGTGAGTATGACAGATTTTGATCTGCTGATCACCAAATTCAGGGGGGAGGTGCAAGCCGAAACCATGCTGGATCATGTGGGGCAGCGCAAGCGGATGCTGGGAAAACTGGTTACAGTTAAATATGTGAAAACCGTGCGGGGCGAACTGATGTATTTTGGAAATTTCGTAGATCATCGTGGCGAATTGTTTGATACCGTTCATTTTCCGCCATCACTCAAACAATATCCTTTTCAGGGAGCCGGGATGTATCTGCTTTTGGGCAAAATCGTGGAAGAGTTTGGTCATCCCATGATGGAAGTGGAAAAAATGGCACGCTTGCCCGTGAAGAAAGATCCGCGTGAAGACTAAATTGAGTCATCTAGATTCAGCCAAAGCAGGTATTTTTGTCGTATTAAAATTGTACATTGCCAACAGTATAAAACTTTAGCAAATGAAGAAAATTGTCAGAACCCTGCTGCCCACAAACAAGAAATTTATTCAGGATGAGCCAATAATAATGCGTGATTTTCTCGCGCTTGAACGTACCCGTCTGGCCAACGAGCGCACCTTGATGGCTTATGTGCGTACTGCTTTGTATTTGCTTCTCGGCGGAATTGCATTTCTGCAAATGCAGGATTTTGAACACATCCGCTGGTTTGGTCTTGTCATAATTATTTTGAGCTTTTTGATGGCGCTCTTTGGAGTGATTCGTTTTTTCGTGATAAAAAATCGTTTGCACCAATATTATAAATAGCCTGAAAGAAGCTATTCCTGTGGAAATTGTATTTTTGGACTGAATCAAGAACTGTTTTATGAGAATAAATGCCTCTACGCCAGAAGAATATATCAATCAATTGCCGGATGATCGCAGGGATGCTATCACCAAAATCAGGGCTGTTATTCAACAACATCTGCCCGAAGGTTTTGAAGAAACCATCAGCAATGGCATGATCAATTATGTGGTGCCTCACAGTATCTATCCGGCTGGTTATCATTGTAATCCAAAGGATCCACTGCCTTTTTTGAGCATCG
>JAQVGO010000090.1 GCA_028696715.1 Bacteroidales bacterium | reverse complement strand
AGGTAAAATCAACCTCGACCAGCTTGAAATGAAAATAGAGCCACAGCAGGAATGGCAACAAATCTACAAAGACGGCTGGCGTATTTTCAGAGATTATTTTTATGTCGATAACCTGCATGGTGTGGATTGGGAAGGACTTGGCAAACGCTATGGCGAACTAATTCCTTATGCCGGAAGCCGTTTTGATGTGGATTATGTGCTCAGCGAACTCGTTTCTGAAGCCAATGCAGGCCATGCCTATGTTGACTGGGGCGACATTAAACGTCCAAAACGCATCAACACCGGACTTTTGGGAGCCGAACTGGAAGCCGATTATGCTGCCGGAAAATATCGAATCATGAAGATTTATGAAGGCGAAAATTGGAACCCTGCCCGCCGTGCTCCTCTCACCGAAGCTGGCGTTGACGTAAACGAAGGAGATTATATCCTGCGCATCGACGGACAAGAACTGACCACCGAAATGAATCCCTATGAATTGCTCGAGAATAAAGCCAACCGCCTGATCGATCTGGAAGTGAGCAGCAATGCCGAAGGAAAAGCCCCCAGAAAATCTCAGGTAAAAACCATCGAGAGCGAAATTGAACTGAAATACCTCAACTGGGTAAACGAACGCCGTGCCATGGTGGATAAGCTTTCGAATGGCAGAATTGGCTATATCCACGTGCCCAATACCGCTTTCGAAGGTAATCGCGAACTGCATCGCGGCATGTACACCTATCATAACAAAGAAGCGTTGATCATCGACGACCGCTACAATGGTGGTGGTTTTATCCCGGATCGTATGGCCGACCTGCTCGACCGCAAAACCCTTACCTACTGGCATCGCAACGGCATGCAGCCCGACAAGGCTCCCGGGATTTCACATGATGGTCCTAAAGTAATGCTTATCAACGGATACTCTTCCTCCGGCGGTGATGCCTTCCCGTATTTCTTTAAAAAACTGGGGCTGGGCAAACTGATCGGAACACGCACCTGGGGCGGATTAGTTGGCATATCAGGCAATGCACGCCTGGTGGACGGTGGATATATCTCTGTGCCACGCTTCGGCATCTTCGACGAAAACGAAGACTGGATTATCGAAGGTATTGGCGTATATCCTGATATCGAAGTAATCGACCGTCCTGAAAAGCTGGCCAAAGGTGATGATCCTTCTATCGAAAAAGCCGTTGAAGTATTACTCAAAGAACTGAAAGAAAACCCTGTTAAAAAAGTAAATTCCCCCACACCTCCCGATCGCAGTAAATGGATTGAGGTGGAGATAGACTAAACTATAATTACCTTAGAATAATCTAAACCACAGCATATCAGTCATTTGATTGATATGCTGTTTGATTTAGTCCTAAATAAGATTGTTTTGACAATGAGCGACAATATATCAAGGTGGTAATTTTTCTAAAAACAAAAAAGAACACACTTTAAGCCACTTACAATTAGAATTTTCTTGCTATTGGCCTCTTTTTTTCCGTTATTTGTTACGGATAAATTACCCCCAAGATGAAGAAGTTCAACCATTTTTCTGATCACCCTATTCAGAAAGTTCCCATTTCGCTTATTTTGCTTGTGATCGGAGTGGCACTTCTGATTAGTTTAAGTGGGTTCTATTATTTTCAATTTGAAAGACAACAAACCCAGCTTAAAAGCTACAACGAGCTGAAAGCCGTTGCCAAACTCAAAATCAACCAGCTAAAACAATGGCGCAAAGAACGTTTGTCCGAAGCCATCTTTTTTTCGGAAAAAAGCCCTTTCAATGTTTTGGCAGCTCAGATAGTTTCTGGCGATACAACAGCAATTCCTTTGTTGCAAGATGCCTACAACCATATTCTTTCGGACGACCGCTTTGATAATATTATCATCCTGAGCAAAAACGGAAAAGTACTATTCGCTGCTGTGGCCGAAATGGATACGGTTGACGAAAAAACAAGGGAGGCAGCAGCATTGGCAGAGCAAACAGGTTTGATACAAATGCGTGATTTTTACTACTGCAAACAACATCAAGCTATACATATTGAATTTGTATCACCTCTTTTTGATGCTGATAAACAGGCTATTGCAGTTATGATTTTCAGAACAAATCCAGAGAGCTATCTCTATCCGTTAATTAAAAACTGGCCTACGCCCAGCAAAACTGCCGAAACCTTTTTAGTAAGAAAGGAAGATGATTCAGTGAGGGTTTTAAACCAAGTGATGTATCGCGAAAATGAGCAGCTGCAGTTGATGTTTTCGATGGCCGAAACTTCAAATCCTGCCGTTTTAGCTGCCGATGGATTTGTTGGTTTGTACGAAGGTCCTGGCTATATTGGCAGGCAGATTTTAGCCCATATTGATACGGTTGGTACGCTCCCGTGGAAGATAATAGTTAAGGCCGAAACCAGTGAATTATATGCTGATCTGTATAAAAAAACAAGCCTTATCACTGTTATTGTGGTCTTAGGAATTTTATTTTTTGCTGCTTTGGTGGCCTGGTTTTATCATAACCGGCAAAAAAAACTTTGGATCAGCCTGGCAAGCAAAACTCGCGAATTAATGGAATCGCAGGAACAGTTTAGTGCCACTTTGTATAGCATTGGCGATGGGGTGATAACCACCGATACCAAAGGCTTCGTCATTCATATGAATCCGGTTGCAGAACGACTAACCGGTTGGTCAGAGGCTGAAGCCCGGGATAAAAAAGTGGAAGAAGTTTTTGTGACTCTCAATAAAGATTCACAGCAAAAGACTGAAAAAGCGGTTCAAAAGAATTTCTCGGGTAAAAAAGTCATCGGGCTTGCCAGACATGCCATTTTGATTTCGAAAAATGGAAACCAAATCCCGGTAGATGAAAGCAAAGCACCAATCATCGATAAAGAGGGGAATTTGCTGGGTGAAGTAATGGTGTTTAGCGATCAGACTGAAAATTATAACAAACAAAGAGAGCTGAAAGAAAGTCGCGAACGTTTTGAATTACTCTTCAAGAATGCGCCTTTAAGTTATCAATCGCTCGATGAAAATGGCAGAATCCTGGAAGTAAATCAAACCTGGGAAAAAACACTGGGATACAAGCGGGATGAAGTGATAGGTATCTGGTTTGGAGATTTACTTACGGAGGGTTTTGCTGAGAAGTTCAAAGAAGAATTTGAACGTTTTAAGCTGACAGGAAATATAAACACCACTAATGTGCTCAGGCATAAATCCGGCAAACTGCTGCATTTCGAAATCAATGGACGTGTTGGCCGTAATTCGGATGGAAGCCTCGATCGAACCCTCTGTATTTTGCAGGATATCACTTCCCGAAAAATGATGGAAGAACAGCTGCGTCAGAGCGAAGAAAAATACCGCAAGATCGCTGAGAATATTTCTGATGTTGTGTGGACTACCGACTTAAATTTTAATGTCAACTACGTAAGTAGCTCCATCGAACAGCTTGTGGGCGAACCCGTTGAGCAACACCTAAAACGAAACCTCGAAGAAAAATTCCCTCCTGCCTCACTTGCAAAGATGCAGGAGGTTTTTAAAGAAGAACTGGATAAGGAAAAAGATCCAACAGCAGACAAAAATCGCAGTCGTCTGGTTGAGCTACAGCATTATAAAGCAGATGGCAGTTTGATCTGGGTTGGGATGAATATCTCTTTTTTAAGAGATGAACAAGGCAACCCGATAGGATTTCAGGGGATTTCCCGCGATATAACCTCCATAAAAGAGGCCGAACTAGAACTTATCGAAAAGGAACGTCAGCTTTCTTCCATGATTACCAATTTGCCGGGCTTTGTTTACAGATGCCTCAACGACGAAAACTGGACCATGCTCTTTATCAGCGAAAACTGCAAAAAAATAACAGGATACAATCCGGCTGATTTGATTGACAACAAAAAAATAAGTTACAACGAACTTATCTTACCCGAATTTCAGCCGCTTGTTAAAGAGCAATGGAATCGCGAATTGAATAACAAAGACCTTTTCCACAGAGAATACCAAATCAAAACCACAGAAGGCGAAATACGCTGGGTGCTCGAACGCGGGAAAGGCATTTTTGATGAATCAGGCGAGTTACTCTTTTTGGAAGGCTATATTGAAGACATTACCGATACCAAAAATGCAGAAATCGCACTTTTCGAAAGCGAGAAAAACTACCGCGAACTGATTGATGGAATGACAGAAACGGTTTGGGTTATCGACCTGAACGGGAATATTCTTGATGTGAACAAAACAGCGGTAAGCGTGCTGGGATATTCCAAACAGGAATTGCTTGAGATTGGGATAATTGGTATTGATGCAGCCCTGGATAGTGCATCCATTGAGGAGCTATTCAAAACGATGCCTGTGGACGAAATCCAGGTGTTCGAAACTACTCACAAAACCAAAGACGGCCGATTAATTCCTGTTGAGGTTTCATCCAGTCTGATCAATTATCAGTCGCAAAGTGCCATTCTGAGCATTGCAAGGGATATTACCACCCGAAAAATGATGCAAAATAAACTCCGCGAAAGTGACGACACCATACGACTGATTTTTGATTCAACAGCCGAAGGGATTTTTGGAATTGACAAACAGGGAATATGCACCTTTTGTAATAAGGCAACAGTTAAAATGTTGGGATATACCAATGAAAATGAGATAATTGGTAAAAATATTCACGCCCTGATTCACTATGCTTTTCCTGATGGATCAATATTTCCCGAATCAGGATGCAGTGTGTTTGAGGCCGTCAAAACGGGCAAAGGAAAACATATTGATACTGAAGTTTTCTGGCGAAAAGATGGCAGTCATTTTCCGGTCGAATATTGGTCATTCCCAATCCGCCGAAACGAAAAAATTATTGGCTCGGTGGTCACCTTTCTTGATATTACTGAGCGTAAGTATAACGACAATATCCAGCATATTCTTTACGAAATTGCGCGGCAGTCGATCAGTACAACATCCATCGAAGATTTGTTAAAACTAACGCGTACCGAATTGGCGCGGGTTTTGGATACTACCAACTTTTATGTTGCCTCCTATAATCAGGAAACCGAGATGCTGCAACAATTGATCATGCACGACGAAAAGTCGTTTATCGCATCCTGGCACGTAACCGAATCAATCTCAGGAATGATTGTTCGCACCAAAAAGTCGATGCTTTTGAGCGAGGATGAAATTAATAAACTAAATCAAAACCTGAACAGACCAACCGCTTATGTTGCGCCCCTTTGCTGGATGGGCGTTCCATTGTTCGATGGCGAACAGGTGATTGGTGTGATGGCCGTTCAAAGCTACACCGATCCCCAGGCCTATGATGCTTCAAGCCTTCGTTTGCTCGAACTGATTGCCCACGAACTCTCCTTGTTGCTGCAACGCAAAAAAATGATTGCCGACCTGATAAAATCCAAAGAAAAAGCAGAAGAAAGCGATCAGTTGAAATCTGCTTTCCTGGCCAATGTGAGCCACGAAATAAGAACCCCCATGAATGGCATTCTGGGTTTCCTCGAATTGCTCAAAGAACCTGACCTTAGCGAAGAGGAAAAAGCAGCTTATATAAAAATTGTAAACAAAAGCGGCCAGCGATTGCTGGATACCATCAACGACATCATCGAGATTTCGCGCATCGAATCAGGCGAGTTGGAAGTGTTTGAAGATGAGGTTTGTCTGTCGGAGGTCTTTAACTACTATTACGATTTCTTTAAACCTCAAACAGATCAGATCGGCTTGCAGCTGATATTGAATAATCAGCTCAACAAAAATGACGACTGTGTGATCACTGACCGTCATAAACTTGACGGGATATTGACAAATCTGATTAAGAACGCAATAAAATTCACCAAACAAGGCTCCGTTGAGATAGGCTGCTATGCTGAAAAAGAAAAATTGCTGTTATATGTCAAAGATACAGGTATCGGTATTCCGGCTCACAGAATAGATGCCATCTTCGAACGCTTTGTGCAGGCCGACATACATATCACCAGAGCCCACGAAGGATCGGGCCTCGGGCTCTCGATCGTGAAAGCCTATACCGAAGCATTGGGGGGCGAACTAAACCTTGAGTCAGAACCCGAAAAAGGAAGCAAGTTTATGGTCGCACTACCCTTACGAAAAGCTGATATCTCCGAAAAACCGAAGGAACAGCCCGAAAAACAAGAAGTTAATCATAATGAAAGTAAACTCATCCTGCTTGCCGAAGATGACGACTCAAGTTTTGAATATCTACGCATTCTGCTCGAGTCGATGGGCTTTAGAATGATGCAATGTGCTGATGGAGAAACCGCCGTAAACATGGCCAAAAAACATCCGGAGATCGCTTTGATACTTATGGATATTAAAATGCCCGTGATAGATGGCCTGGAGGCTACAAGAAAAATCAGAAAATTTAATTCGGAGATACCCATTATTGCACAATCAGCCTACGCATTGGCTGGCGATGCCGAAAAAGCCCTGTCAGCCGGTTGCAATGATTATGTCACAAAACCGGTGAACCGCAAAGTGTTGTTAAAAATAATAAACAAATGGTTGAGCTGAGGATGTGTTTCAGTTTAGTGAAATTCTTCTGAGAATTTATGCCAGACAAAATTCAACCATCGCTTTAATCTTCTGCGACCAAATCAGGCTTGGAATGTCGATGTTCCTTACGCTTGAGCCACTCCATCCCCTGTATCGTCATCAGCATCATCATCAGGCTGTAGATGCTGTCCTCAATCGGGATGGTTAAGATGCGAATACCCAAATTCTGGCTGTTATCGTACCAAACGATCGGCTCTTCAGTAAAATAGCCTGTAAGAGCACCATTTACAATCAAAAACGGAACCAGCGAAACAAGGTAGGCCAAAAGGAAATAGCTGAGCCAGGGCTGCTTTTTGTAAACATTGTAAAGCAGTAAAAATGCTGTCAAAATAAAGATAACAGAAGTATAAAACCGATCGTAATGCAAGGCTCCAACCACAATCAAGACAATACTCAATGCCACAAAAAACGGACGATGTACACTTTTTAGAATGTCCTTTTTAACATACACAACCAAACAGGCATAAATGAAAACAATAGCATAAGGCACTACTACAAAAAACATCCATTCCTCCACTGGCAGTCCCAGCATCCTGAATCCGATCAGATAGCGCTCATTAAAACCCCAAATTCCTGAGGCTGCAAAAATCACGTCTTTGGCAAGAAATACGACACCCATTAACAGCATGGCCGGAAATAAGTATTTCCATTGCTTGTAAAAAGCCACGCGCTTATCAAAACTCAGTAAAAGAGGAGCTGCGATCGTGAGTAAATCAATAGTAAGATAGAGGTTATTCATGATTAACGAATGCTTAAATTCTGATCCAGAATAAGTACAACAAAAAACAAGGTTTGTATGCCTATAACATAGATAGCCAAACGGTTGCGCAGGTTTTTAACCAGATAAAATGCCCCGAGCAACATGCCAAAGGAAATAATCCACCAGGCCAGATAATTTTGAAGAGGAATAGTGCCGCCTTCCCAGCTCCAGAAATCAAAGCGTATAGCTACAGGTTCCAGCAAAACATCATACGAAACCATTAGTGTTGCAGCAATTGCAGCTTTCACCCATCGGGCAAGCCTGAAATGCTGTATCAAAGCTGCAGTTCCAAAAACCAGTACGCCCCAGTTAACGCCAATCATCAGCGGAACATCAAGCCACTTTATTCCCAGGCCTTCTCCATAGGCATAGGTTCCGAAAATCAAGCCCGTCTTTATGCCAGCAACTTCAACAAAAAAACCTGCAAGCATTACCACTAACAACCAGCTGCCATAACGCTTGTCGAAACCCTCGGCATTGTAAATTAAGAGGCCGGAGGCAAACAAAAGGTTGTAGGGTGTGAGGAGCATCAGCGATTCGGCATGACCCAGAAAAACAGTTACAAACCCAACTGTGTAAACAATTACCAGCAGGCTCAGGCTTAAATAAAATCGGTTTGTGAGCAAACTTTTCATGGCTGAGGAATTATTTCTGAAACAATCCTGGCAGATAACAAACATAATGGAATACCTCCGCCGGGATGCACACTGCCTCCGGCAAAATAAAGCCCATCAATGTTTGAATGATCATTAGGATGACGCAAAAAGGCAGCATAACGACTATTGGAACTGGTGCCATAAAGTGAACCGCCAGCTGAAGATGTCTTTCTTTCGATTTCAATCGGACTTAAGGTTTCTTCCGTTTCGATAAGGTTTGCCAGATCAGTTTGCAAAATCTTATTCAATTTTTGAATGATAAGGGCTTTATATTGCGGAATTAACACCTCCCAATCCTGACCATTATGCGTAGGCACATTTACCATCACAAACCAGTTTTCGCAGCCTTCAGGTGCATCACCGGGAACATCTTTTGAGGTAATGTTCACATATACCGTTGGATCAGCGGCTGGCACTTTGCCCTTAAAAATTTCTTCAAACTCTTGTTTATAGTTGCTGCTGAAGAATATATTATGCAAACCCAATTGCGTAAACGCTTTCTTAATCCCCCAGTAAAATATCAAAGCCGAACTTGACTTTTCTTGTCTTAGCTTGGTTTCCGGAGCTTTCACTTCAGGCATAAGCCGGCGATAGCTTGGTGTGATGTCCATATTGGAAAGAA
This sequence comes from Bacteroidales bacterium, assembly GCA_028696715.1. Taxonomy (GTDB): domain Bacteria; phylum Bacteroidota; class Bacteroidia; order Bacteroidales; family F082; genus UBA5536. Next base: position 2,625 of record JAQVGO010000090.1, on the reverse strand, counting down.
CTACTTCTGCCTTAAAGGTTTCATTATCAAGTTCAACACCTGCCGCCTTGCCTCCTTCAATAATAATTTTTTTCACACGGCTGTTATAGCGAAAGCTAACTCCGAGGTCTTGGGCAAGCTCCACCAAACTGGTTGTGATCTGATGCATGCCTTTTTCAGGCAAAAAAGTGCCCACTCCGTGTTCTAAATGAGGGATCATATTCAAAATTCCGGGAGCGCGATATGGATCGGAGCCATTGTAAGTGGCATAGCGGTCGAAAAGCTGAACAAGTTTGGGATTCTCCAGCTGATCGGCATTGGCCTTGTGCATACTTTTTAGAAGATCCAGCTTTGAAAGATGCAAAAGCGTTTTTACCACATCTTTACTCCACCAGGTGCTGAAGCGGTTGAGCGGTTTTTCCATAAAAATCTGACCGGCAAGCTCATACATCCTTCGGGCTTTTTGAAGCCTTTTGGTGACTTTAACAGCCGGCACACCCAGTTTTTTCTGTACTTCGTCAGCAAAATCATCCTGATCGGCCCAGGCAGTAAGCTGGGTTCCATCGTCCCAAAAATAAGTACACGAAGTGTCTTTCTTGATGTAGTTAAAGTATTTACGCGGGTTTTTTCCGGCCAGCGTAAAAAGAGCATCCACATAATGCGGCATGGTAAAAAGCGATGGCCCGGCATCAAAACGATAACCATCCTGCTCAAAAGCCGTGAGTTTGCCACCAGCATAGTCATTGGCTTCAAAAACAGTAACCTGATATCCTTTTACGCTGAGCCTGATAGCCGAAGCTATTCCGGCTATCCCGGCACCGATTATAACCGCCTGTTTTGTTTTATTTGGTTTGGGTTGTGACATGGCTATTCTTTTTTCCAGGCAAATTTCACCAATTCGTTCAGCGAAATAAAGCGTAAAAGATTTTCGTGGGTAGCCTCCAAAACAAGCTGAGGAGCCACGCCTTCGCGATGCGCTTCGAGCCAGCGACTGGCACAAAGGCACCATTTGTCACCGGCTTTAAGGCCAGAAAATTGATATGCCGGAACTGGCGTTAGTAAATCATTCCCCATACCTTTTGAAAAAGCTAAAAAATCATCCGTCATCACTGCACAAACCGTGTGCGAACCCCGATCTTCACTGCCTGTCTGACAAAAACCGTCGCGGTAAAAACCAGTGAGCGGCTGATTACTGCATATAAGCAGTTTTTCACCAAAAACATTCTTTTGCATTCAATCTTTTTAATTACTGACTTCCATAACAATCTGAAAAGCATTTGGTTTCGAATGTTAGGAATTTAGTCAGCTTAAGACTGCAAGGCATGGGCAATTTATGAACCAGGGATCAACAATTAAAAGCAGCTATAATTTCTCTCTGTTTCATTGCTCCCACACTAAATCATTCGTGTTTTAGCAATGCATTAGCCAATTCCGCATCATTTGCTGTCCTTCAGGCGTCATATACGATTCCGGATGAAACTGCAAAGCATCTATCGGCCAATGCTTATGCCGGAAAGCCATCAAACGACCCGAATCGTCAAATGCCGTTGGCAAAAGCACTTCCGGAAGCGTTTCATGATCCACAATCCAGGAATGATAGCGTCCGGCGATAAATTTTTGTGAAACACCCTCGAAAAGCCTTCCGGCCGAAGTTGATTGATGCAACAGATGATCTGCCCCGTGAAAGCTGTGGGGCAATTGTTTCATCTTTGCTCCAAAATGCAAGGCCAATGCCTGATGCCCCAGACAGATTCCTAAAATGGGTTGCTTCGCGGCATAATGTGCAATCAATGCCATCAGATTACCCGATTCTTCGGGAATACCAGGCCCGGGCGAAATCAAAACTTTATCGATCCCAACTGGCAAAGCCGACAATTCAATCGTATTTTTAACGATCTGCAGCTCATGTTTCACGCCGCTTTCGCGCAGCAGCTGCACCAGATTATAAGTGAACGAATCAAAATTATCAACCAGTAAAATCCGCATCAAACATTTTTATGTCGCGAAAATAAATCATTTTACATCTCAACCTAAAAACCCTCAAAACTTTACAAGCAGAGCCCCCCACCCAATACACTTACCTGGGCTCTTCTTACTTGGCCCTGCCTGACTGCTGACGGCAGGCAGGTCTTCCTACCTGTCTCTTTCCACTCCAATCAATATTTTGAGTAATTTTATGCAACTTATTGAGTAAATTGTAAAAAAATGTATAAAAGACCAATATTCAACAAATTATTGGCAATTATTGGGATACAGTTAATGAACTTGCAATTCATAGTTGATCTTCGACTTTCCAACCTTCAGACTTTAGGTCATCGAGCGATAGTCGAGATGCCGACCTTCGACTTTCCAACCTTCAGACTTTAGGTCATCGAGCGATAGTCGAGATGCCGACCTTCGACTTTCCGACCTTCGACTTTCCGACTTTTCCCTTAACTTTGTCCCTCAAAAAGTAAAACTTAAAACACAAAATAACCATGCAACTCATTCCAATCGAAACCGGAAACCTGAAACTCGATGGCGGTGCCATGTTTGGCGTTGTGCCGAAAGTGCTCTGGCAAAAAGTATATCCCTGCGACGAAAACAACCTCTGCAACTGGGCCATGCGCTGCCTGCTGGTGGTTGATGGAGACCGCCGCATCCTGA
>JAQVGO010000184.1 GCA_028696715.1 Bacteroidales bacterium | reverse complement strand
GAAAACATATTGTGGTGATAGATGCAAAAGCTATCCTGAAAATCAAATTTTTCATCAGAAAGTTATTTGAGAACCATTTTTATGCTGTCGAGCTTGCCATCAACTGCAACTGGTTTTAGCTTAAGTATTTCGGCCATTAAAGGGTAAAGATGAATGTTTTGGAAAGGCTTTACAACAGTATTTTGCTTAAAGGAATTGCCTGTTGCATAAAAGATTGCACTCACATCCTTGTTGCGGATGTCGTAGCCGTGGGTTCCTTTTGCTTCGTTAACAGTCCACGACCAGAATAAACTCCAGCCGTCATCTGCCAGAAGTGTCATATCGTGTGTGCGCGGGTGCGTGCCATGATTGAGGTGATCTGGTGCCTTGCCATGTTTCCAGATTTTCAGGTGAGGCACATTACTTAAAGTATTGTAAACACTGTCTTCGAACTCGTCTTTCACAATCAGATTCATAGTTGGATTCCAGCCGTCAATCAGCGTAATCATACTGGTATCCACATATTGATCCAGCATGATGCGCCGGTCAGACGACAAACTTGCCATGCCATGATCCGATACAACGATAAAATCAACTTTTTCTGCAATGGGTAGTTTAGCAAGTTTGCTGCGGAAAACACCAAGCAGGCTGTCAACGCGATGAATCACAGGCTGTAGGCTGTCGCTTTCAGGTCCGTAACGGTGTCCGCTTGAGTCAGGTTCATCAAAGTACCACATGATCAAACGCGGGCGTTGTTCTTCGGGGAGTTGCAGCCAGGCAATCACAGTATCGAGGCGCTGTTCGTAAGGGAAGTTGTGTTCGTATCTTTTCCAGTAGGTTGGTCTGATGCCTTGTACATCAGCTTCGCTTCCTACCCAAAAAAAGGTGGCTGTTTTTATGCCTTGTTTTTCGGCTGTTACCCAGATAGGCTCACCGCCATAAAACTTTCCTTGTTCCACAGAGCTTCTGTTATTTTCATTGTTATAATATTCCTTCAGTTCAGGATCATAAAATCTGTTTACTAAAATTCCATGATGATCTGGATATAAACCTGTTGCCATGGTATAATGATTAGCAAAGGTGGTAGAGGGGAAGCTCGGAATCATTCGTTCGGCTTTAACGCCTTCAAGGGCCATTTGATCCAGCTGTGGTGTGCCGTGAATTTTTGGGTAATCCCAGCGGAAACCATCAAGAGAGAGAACAACAAGGATGCGTTTGTCGCTTTGATTTTTATTGTTTTGTGGGGAGCAACCGAAAAGCAGTAAAAAACAAATTGAGATTACCAGTAAGGATAGCTGTTTCATTTGTAAAAGTTTCAATTAATGGAACAACGAAATTAAGGAAAAAAAGAGGCCCGATGATGAGCCTCTTTCTTGTTAAATTATTAATTATTCAGAATTAGTTGAACAAGTATCTGATACCGATCTGGCCTGTCCAGCGCGAACCATAGATGCCAACATCGCTGACGTTATAGACATCTTCTACATTATCCGGGCCGGAATAGTTAAACGTAGCATTTCCATCTTGATCGGTTCCAACATAGGTAATCAGCTGCCAGGCATCGTTAGTAATATATCTGCGAATTCCCCATTCTGGATTAAGCAGGTTAGTAAAGTTAAAGATATCCAAAGTAAGCTGCAAGGTATGCCGCTTACCACCTGCGTTAATATAGAAATCCTGAGCAAGTTTGAGGTCGATCACACTTTCGAAAGGAAGGCGACTGCCATTTCTCACGGCATAATCGCCACGGTTTTTGCTGAGGTATTTATCACTTTCAATAAAGCTATTAAGGGCAGCCCACTGTTCATCAGCAGTTTTTATAACTTTACCTTCGTCATCAAAGATCGGCACAAAATTAATTTGACTTTGATTTGCAGGAATCCAAATGAGATTACCGGCGTTTTCACGTTCGTAATTCAACCAGCCATAATTGTCATTATATACATACGAATATCTTTGACCACTCTGTCCGTTATAAACAAGACTCAGCGTAGTAGCAAAATTGCTCGCGTATTCGATGCGATAAGATAGGAAAGCTAACACACGGCTGCCTAAATCAAAATCTGAATAACTTAGGTCCAGATGATTCAATCCGCGCACTGTTTCCATATAACGCCATTGTGAGCTATTCTGAGAAGATGTTCCGTCATTGAGTGATTTTGACCGGCCAAAGGTATAGGCTACTGTACCAGATAGCCCTTTGCTAATTGGTTTAGTAAGTTGTGCAGTAATGTTATAAGTATGTCCTTTATTGGTGTTTGTGCCATAAATGATACGTGAATAAACGCTTTCTATCCTTTGGTAGGGATACAATGGTCGGTGATCCGGATAAACAGATCCTTCATTTGGATCAAGATTAGGATTAATCGTAGTTCCATGAGAAGGAACCTGATTTACGTTATAATAAATTATATTGTTTATATTTTTTGTATAAATAGCTTCAATACTTCCAATCAGACCCCACCAGGGTAATTTGTGGTCAATACCGATACTGGTTCTGAGTACCTGAGGATTTTTGAAATCTTTAGAGAATAAGTCAACCTGCCCACTTGGAATTGGATCTGATTGTCCGAAATCTGTTGCAGTATATTGGTTGTCCCATTCAGGACGGAAATTGATCGGAATTGAAGTATCATCGTAAATCACACCACCAA
>JAQVGO010000183.1 GCA_028696715.1 Bacteroidales bacterium | reverse complement strand
CGCACCAGCACTTTTTTGTCTTTCAGATTGAATTGATCAATATTCTTCATAATCATTCGGGTATTGTGATAATTTATTTTGGTATTGTATCAGTTTAAAGTCAAGATTTTCAATACAAAGATACTGCTCTCCGGCATTCCAAAGGTAAATCCTGAGGTTTAATTGCTGCTCGATATCTTGTGGCAGTTGCATCATCAAAGCTGGTCTTCCGAATGTGCTATCTGCCTCAAAAAAAGGCTTCAGATCAAAACTTTCGTAATGCTTTGATCCATCATCCGAACTGGCATCCATCACCAAAAAAAGTTTTTTGGGAAGGTTTGCACTATGAATTTCAGCTTCGAAAAAGAGGCTGATTTCAGGTTTTGTTCCGGCATGAAGAATAGTGTCAGCAAGGGGCAAAAATGCATCCTCAAAAATCAAACCTTCATTTGAAAAATTCGATTCGGGATATTGTCTTTTAAGCTTTGAGCTTTCTAATAAAATAAGTTGTTGATCTAACAAGGTTAATTCTTTGTATGACAGAGAGTTTGAGTTTTCGCGTTTCAGAAAAATTCCAATTTTTCCATTATTGGCTACAGGCTGAAGCTTTTGTGTGATGTCAGGGTAATTGCGGATGATATCGCTGGCTAAAAAGCTGTTTTGTATCGCAACGAAATCAAAATCCCATTTCATTGCCTGCCTGAGATTTTCGTGTGTTGTATTTATCACCGTATAGCCTTTGCGTTCGAGCAACAAAAGCGGCATATTGGTTGTGTAGGCATCGAGCACCAGAATTTTAGCATTGGGTGGCACTTTAGCTTCGGCTAAAAGTTTTGCGCCACCTTCAAAATTGCGTCTTGTAATTTCCGTCCTGTCCCAGCTTTTAAAAGTATTACGTTCTGATTGAATGGCATAACTTTGTTTGAGCATCCAGCCATTTAAAGCAAAAGCAATAATCAAAATACTCCATTGAAATGGCCTTTCAATTTTTGACAGCAAACGCAATCCCAATCCCAACAAAATCAATAGCGGAAGAAAAATACTGTCCAGAAAATAATAATCGTGTGCCGGAAATTGCCTGGCCATAGCTAAAAGATAAAGCCCGGAAGCCGCCAGCCAGAGCAATGCACTAAACCCAATGACTTTGTTTGTTTTGTCGCCAAACCCTTTAAACACTAGGCCAGAGATAGCTATACCAATCCATATCCAGGCAGGCAAGGAAAAATAAGTCAGTTTCCAGTTTGCCCAGCTTATCTGAATCAGCTGAATTGTCTCTGCAACAGCATCAGCCGGCATTAAATCGCTGATAAAAAGTGAGCCGTAGGTAAAACTCAGGAATTTGTTGTAAACATGATAAAATCCAACAACTGCTAATGATGCTAAAAAGCCCGGCAATACAATCCTCAGCTTTGATTTCTCTTTCCAAAAAATAAGCACAAAAGCCCCGGCCCATGCCAGCAATCCCATCACAAAAGGCTTGCGTATCAATGCTGCCATTGTCAGAAAAATCAGGGCTGTAATCAGAAAATTTATTTTTTCGTTTCGCAGGTAACGCACAAATAAATACAAGGCCACAAAACTCATAGCTACCGCGCTTGTGCTGGGAATAAATCCATTCAGGTAATACGTAAAAACCGGAGCAGTAAAAGCCAGCAACAAACCAGAAAGTGATAGTCCATAGTTAACGCCTACTTCACGCAGAAACCGAAACCAAAAAAACAATCCGCTCAATCCAAGTAGCAGCATTAGCGTTCTAAAAATCCAGGGAGCCGGCTGGCCATAAATTCCCATCAGCAAAGCGGCAAGGTATTCGATTATCGGAAAATCTACGCTGGTGATGCCTTGTGGATCTTCAAGCGGAATAGCAGCTTCGTATCGGGGCTTAAGGTTGAGCGTGGCAGGATGAAAAAAGTCGTAGCCATTTTCCGTAAATCCCACGGCCAAAGCATAGCGATCACTTTGCGTCCAGGCGTGAATATGAGCGGGGAATTGGGTTTGGGTGGTTCGAAAAAAGAAAAAAGCCAGCACAAGCAGCACCAATGCCGGAAGTACATATTCCTGAAATTTGCTGAATCTGCCTTGTGTCATAGCCTGAAGCAAAGGTATGGATTTTAGCTGGTTGAATGTGCCTCACACAAGATAGAATTTAATCCGCCATTTGGTCATAAATCGCCAAAACATCTTTATCGCCCAAAGTACCTTGTGTGATAAGAAAAAATGTTTGCCAACAAAAACATCAATCTAATCATGATGATAGGGTTCGCCTTTAAGGATGGAAAAAGCGCGGTAAAGCTGTTCGGCAAATACCAGCCTTACCAGCTGATGCGAAAAGGTCATGGGCGAGAGCGAAATCAGAAAACGTGCCTGTTGCTTAAGCTTATCCGTAAAGCCATATGGCCCTCCTATTACAAAAACCAGGCGTTTGACTGATTGCAGCATTTGTTGTTCCAAAAAAGCAGCAAAGCCCCGCGAATGGTAGTTTTTGCCGTTTTCGTCCAGCAAAACGAGCACATCGCCTGCCTGTAGCTGGGCTTCAATCAGCCTGGCTTCGGCTTCTTTTTGTTCTGCTTCCGACAGGCGTTTCCGGTTTTTTAAATCCGGAATTACTTTAAACTCAAATGGCAGGTAGCGTTCAATGCGAGTAAAATAAAGCCTCATACCTTCGTCCAGAAACGGCTGGTCAGTTTTTCCAATAA
>JAQVGO010000010.1:20475-44974 GCA_028696715.1 Bacteroidales bacterium | reverse complement strand
TGACGGAAACTTCTGGTCCTGCTCCTGATCTCTCAACAAATACATTTGTCATTGCTGGTGATACAGTCATTAATCAGATTGAATATAAGAAATTGTATATGTCATCGCAGCATGAGCCCAACGAGTGGAGGCTTGATTGGGCTGTTCGGGAGGAAGATGACAGAAAAGTTTATGTTTGGTCGTTTTACCTGATGCAGGGGTGGCTTATGTATGATTTTGAAGCGGACATTGGTGACACTTTTATGATTTTACCCAACGATCCGGACCTTTATCTGGTATTGGATTCCATTACAACTATTGACATCAATGGAAGTGCCCGAGCAAAATATTGGCTCACGACAATGTTAGGTGACACACCATATTCCAACGAAACAGAAAGCTGGATTGAGGGCATTGGCAGTAACAAAGGAATTGTTTTTTCCGGGAGTTCTGCTTTCACAGGAGCAATGTACTGGTTGACGTGTAAATGGGAAAACGACGAACTGGTTTATTTAAATCCGGATTATGATAGCTGTTATATAACTAATGTTTCTGTTAAGGAATTTAGTGTAGGTAGTGTTAAAGTTTTTCCAAATCCTGTCACAACAGAACTCTGGCTCCAATTATCCGAAAACTTTTCCCTTGAAGCCATACAAATTCATTTGTACAGCCCCTCAGGTGAGCTCCTTTACAAAGCAAAGCCAAGCAGTCATTTTCACAAGATTGATGTGGCCCATTTGTCCAAAGGCTTGTATCTGGTGAGGTTGTGGGATGGAGAAAGGTGGTACGTGGAGAAGTTTGTGGTGCGGTAAGCGGGTTGTCAATCAGGGTGCGACATAGGGTCTGCTGAAAAAGTCTGTCGTATGCCAGATTCGAGGCGACAAGACGAAGATGTATCGATATACTTCGAGTCGCAGGCAACACAGAAGATGGCGTGCGACAGGCTGGCCAACACAATTGTTGTTGACATTTTAAAATTCAGAACAGGCTTTAGCGAAGTAGCTTGATTCAAATATTACACTATACTGCATAGATTTTAGATGAGTTCTCATAAAAACCTTGCGGAAACCACAATACAATAAATGGCAACTTAAATTATATCAATGTGTTAGGTGTTTTTCAACAGACCCTACAATAAATCCTTTAAAAAGATTGCATCCTCGTCAGGAAATTGAATTCCATCAGACGAGGATGCATATGATAAGCGCAAGTTTGTAAAAGCTTTCCCCCCGGATACTTGCGCTGCTGGAATTGTTGATTATGGGAATCAACGAGAAAAGGTTCAGTAAGCGTTCAGCTCTTTTAAAATTTTGATGGCTTTTGTTTTGTACACCCCATTATCTTCTGCAATTTTTCTGAAGCTTTCGATGGCATTATTTCTATTGCCAAGGCGCAACTGGCAAAGGCTTTGATACCATTCTGCCTGATCAACAAACAAGTTATCATTGTGCTTGATGATGGCTTCAAATTTGGTTGCTGCATTTTCAAATTCGCCAAGTTCCATCATCGAGAGTCCGCTGTACAATTTTCCCATCAGGTTGTTGGGAGCTTTTTCGAACATCTCAATAGCAGCATCATAATTGTGCAGCTCATAAAATTGCATACCGTCAAGTACTGGTTGTTCCAGCGAATTGGTTGCTGACCGCACATTGAATGATGCAGATTCGGCAACGAAAAACTGTTCGTAAAGTGCCTGATTGCTTGTATTGTGCTGCATTTTTATCAGGCCAATGCCAATGCCAACAAGTATCACAAGGCCGGCAGCGATTGCAGAAACTCGTCTCCAGCCCACCCGGATCTGTTTGCCATTGGTATGTTTTTGCCTGATGTCGTTCAGTTCCTTCATAAGCTGATGTTTTTTATTTGCGTGAGGGCCGTAGGTGATTTTGTATAAAAGAAATTCTTCCGCCAGGGAAGCATCTTCTTCCAGCGATTTCTTAAACTCCCACAAATCACCTTCTTCCAACTCACCTTTGATAAACTTCTCAAATTTTTCAAGGTCTTTCATAGTCAGTTAGGTTTTGATATTCCGGATCATGTTTGATCCAATTTAACAGTTTTCGCAGGCACTTTCTTCTCTGATTATATACAGCCTGGTTGGAAAGGTAGTTTAGCTTTTTTGCTATTAGGCTGGTATCCATATCCATATTAGAAAGCTTTATCAATTTGATGCAGGTCGGACTGAGCTTTTTTATGTATTTAAGCGAAAGCCTTGCCATCACCTGCTGGCGCATCAACTCCCTGAGTGTATCAGTATTTTCATAGGGAATCAGCTCCATTATTTCATTGGTAAAATTGCTCACTTTTTGGGATTTGTGATAATGTTTAAACCAAAGTTTACGTGCCACAGTAAAAAAGAACGCCTGAAATGGAACATCGAGATTGAAATCCTTTTGATGGGCGTAATCGTAAATTACTCCCATGGTATCCTGAAAAATATCCCATGCATCGCTTTCCGTTCCCCGTCTCTTTGTTACAAAATCAGCAAGCTGATTAAAATAGGTTTCATAGACGAAATTCAGAATCTCACGGTCATGTTTTTTGATACCTTCCAGTATTTCAACAGAACGATATATGTTGTCCCCTTCACCCATTATATTCCAGAAATTTCAAAATCTAATCACTTTTTTTTAATTATTTTTAAAAATATTTTTTAAATAATTGATAAAGAATATCTTAATAAGTCATTTTTTTGCTCAAGTTTACATAATGTAAAAAAGAAAAATCAGCTACAAACTTAATGAAATGCGCTGGAAAAAGGTAATTTTACACAAAAATACAAACCTATGTTGTTTAAACTTCGTTTTTGGCCGGCTTTTTTTAAATTTATTTTGACTTGTCTGTTCTTGTTGTTCCCTTTTCAGGAATCCATTGCTCAAAAATCAGATTCGTTCAGGATTGCTTTTTATAATGTAGAAAACTTTTTCGACACTGAAATTGATTCAACTCGCGAATACAATGCCTTTACACCAGAGGGTGAACAATCCTGGAATTTTTACCGTTACCGCAAAAAGCGGACAAATCTTTTCAAAACCATACTGGCAGCAGGAGAGGGGAATCCGATTGCCTTGATTGGAATGTGCGAGATTGAGAATGATAAGGTACTCAGGGATTTGATCTTAAGTACACCGCTCAAAAACTTTGATTACCAATATGTGAATTATCCTTCACCTGACCGCAGGGGCATTGATGTGGGGCTTATCTATCAGCGAAGTAAAATGCGTTTGATTGCGAGTGAACCCATCGCACTGAAGGATCCCGAAAACGATCAATTCAGATCGCGTGATATCCTTTATGCCTCTTTTTTGATTCAAATGGATACGCTGCATGTATATATCAATCATTGGCCTTCGCGATGGGGTGGAGAACTGCCTACAAGACGCCTGAGGATGCAGGCAGCACAAACGCTTCGCAAGCATCTTGACTCAATTAGTCTGGTTCATCCTGATGCCAAAGTGATCATCATGGGAGATTTTAATGATAAACCAACTGATGAAAGCATTTTAAAGGGATTACAGGCACTTGCAGCAGAAGAAGTGACAGAGCCGCATCAATTGGTCAATCTCTTTACAAATCCAGCAGAATTAGGTTTTGAGGGTACTTTAAAACATCAATACGATTGGCAGATCTTTGATATGATCATTGTATCACAGGCCTTACTGAAAAATACCGGCTTGAGTGTAGTTGAAGGCAGTCAGCGAATTTTTGCCCCCGATTTTTTGTTCGCTGATGATGAGCGTTATATGGGTAAGAAACTTTTCAGGACTTACGTTGGGCCACGCTATGTTGGTGGCTTTGCCGATCACCTGCCTGTTTTTGTTGATCTGGAGTTTGAGAATGAGTGAATCAGCTGTTGTTTAGGCTATTCAGGAAATAAGAGATTTCATTGATATCCAAAATTTTATCAATTTTTCCGGTTGCAATAGCTGCTTTGGGCATAATATCCGATTCGGCAGTTGCAGGATTTTGTGCCATAGTGAAACCGCCATACGCTTTGATGACTTTAACTCCATTTGCTCCGTCATGGTTGGCTCCGGTGAGGATGATTCCAATAAGTCGTTCGCGATAAACCGAGGCAGCAGTTTCAAAAAGCACATCAATCGCAGGTCGGGCATAGTTAACCTTTTCTTCTACCGTCAGGCTGAAAGTCTGGTCAGCTTCGATCAGCAGGTGAAAATTTGGCGGGGCTATATACGCAAAGCCTTGTTTAATCTTTTCGCGTTCGTCAGCTTCTTTCACTTTTAGAATGCCCAGTTGATCCAGAAAATGTGCCAGGTAATTTTCGGAATGTGGGCTCAGATGCTGAACGATGATCAGTGGAATACGAAATCCGGGCTTCAAACCTTTGATGAGGTTTTTCAGCGCATGCAATCCTCCTGCTGATGAACCAATGACGATGGCATCATAAGTTTTCATTTCAGGATTTTTTTCTGGAAGATCTTTTCGTTGGGATTTAGAATCAAAAAATGATCCTGAACGGTAGAGAACATGATGTTTTCTTTAGAGCCCAGGCCTAAAAATCCACCCATGATCAGGCTGTCGTTAAAGAGGTTCAGTACTTTATTTTGCAGGCTCCTGTCGAAATAGATCAAAACATTTCGGCAGATGATCAGGTGGGTTTCTGCAAAAACGCTGTCTGTTACAAGGTTATGATTGGCAAAAACTATGTTTTTCCTAAGTTCGGGATCAAAGCGAACTGCATCATAGCGGGCAGTGTAGTAATCTGAAAAGGAGTTTTTACCGCCGGCAGCCTGATAGTTAAAAGTGTATTCCTTGATTTTTGATACAGGATATATGCCTTTTTTAGCTGTTTCGAGCACTTCGGTATTAAAATCTGTGGCATAGATCTGCGATCGTTCATAAAGGCCTTCTTCTTTGAGGAGTATGGCAAATGAATAAACTTCTTCGCCTGTGGCACATCCGGCATGCCAGATTCTTAGGTACGGATAGGTTCGCAACAAAGGGATCACCTCTTTTCGCAGGCTTAAATAAAAGGATGGGTCGCGATACATTTCCGTTACATTGATCGAAAGATCTTTGAGAATCGTAGCCAGTATGTTGGTATGATGCAGAATTTGATGCTGAAGCTCGGATAACGATTTCAGCCCCAGCTGTTGCATGCGAAAAATAAGTCTGCGTTTTATATGGGCTTTGTTATAGTTTCTGAAATCGTAGCCATATTGTCTGACCAATGCTTCCAGCAAAAGCTCCATTTCGAGTTGCAGAATGGAATCGTCAAAATCAGGATTTTCGGACGTGTTCATAGGCGTGTATTACGGCAACTCAGCACTAATTATTATATAACCACACGCGCAAAAGCGAGATCAGTTTGGCCGTGTCAACGGGTTTTGAAAGGTATTCGTTGGCTCCTGCGGCCAGACATTTTTCGCGGTCGTCTTTCATAGCCTTGGCAGTGAGGGCAATGATAGGAAGTTTTTTGTATTTGTTTTCTTTTCTGATGATTTTCATTGCTTCATAACCATCCATCTCAGGCATCATAATATCCATCAGAATCAGGCTGACGCTTTTATTGGCCTTGAGTTTTTCGATTCCTTCGCGTCCGTTTTTGGCAAAGATCACCTTAATTTCATAGCTTTCTAACACGCTGGTCAATGCAAAAACATTACGCATATCATCATCCACTATCAATATTGTTTTGCCCTTCAACACATCTTCAGGAGGTTGTATTTTTCGGAGCATCTCCTGTTTTTTTTCAGATAGCTTGCTTTCTATCTGATGCAGGAAGAGCGTGGTTTCGGACAGTAAGCGTTCAAAACTCCTGGCACCTTTTAGTATGATGCTGCTTGCATACTGCTGTAGCTTGATGTCTTCTTCCCGGCTTAATTCGCGGGCTGTATAAACCACAACAGGTAATTCAAGATTTGGGTGATTCTGTTTAAGCGTGTCGAGCAACTCAAAACCTGACATATTTTTCAATCCCAAATCCAGGATCATGCAGTCAAATTGTGTGTTATTTATTTCGTTGAGTGCTTCTTCGCCTGAACCAACTGCAACAATTTCAATATTGTCGCCCTGCATCAGATTGGAAATGCTCTTGCGGGTAGATTCATCGTCTTCAACAACGATGAGTTTTTTGAGCGGATTTTTGACGATGTGTTCCAGGTTGTTGAAAACTTCGTCAAGTTCCTCTTTTTTAACGGGTTTGCTCAGATAACCCACCGCACCTTGTTTCAGATGTTCAATGGATTTGTCGGCAGCCGAGATATAATGCACGGGTATGTGCCGGGTGCGCGGATTTTTCTTCAGTCGTTGCATCACTTCAAAGCCATCGATGCCGGGCAGTCCGATATCTAATATGATGGCATGAGGCGTATAAAAATCTGCGAAATGCAAACCTGCTTCGCCATCGTGGGCAATGATGCATTTGAACCTGTGTTCGTGTGCCAGGTCGTGCAGGAGGCGCGTAAAGTTTTTATCGTCATCAATGATCAGCAGCACCAAATCGCCATCGAGTATAGCATTTCTATCGTCATTGGTTTCCTCAAACTCTTGCAGGTTTTGGCTTTTCTTTTCGGAGGATTTTTCTTTTTTGGGATTGGTAATGTTTTCCGGAATGATCTGATTTTCGCTTGTGTCTTTAGTATCCGGTTCTTCTGAGGTTTCAGGTCTTACATAATTTTCAGGAATGATTACCGTAAAGCTCGTTCCTTTGCCTTCGGTGCTGCTAACATGAATTTCGCCACCCAATAGTTCTGAGAAACCTTTTGAAATGCTCAAGCCCAGCCCTGTGCCGCCATATTTGCGGCTCGTTGTTCCATCGGCCTGCTTAAAGGCTTCAAAAATCACCTGGAGCTTTTCTTCGGGGATGCCGATGCCGGTATCTATCACAGAAAAGGCAATGGCATTTTCGTGGCTGAGGTTTTTGTTTTGGAAGCTGAACTTTTCGTCAGGTCTAAAAACATTCAAGCTGATACTGCCTTCGTGCGTAAACTTGATGGCGTTGGAATAAAGGTTTTTGATGATTTGTTGAAATCGTTGGATATCTGTGCGCACAAAGGCCGGCAACCCCTTGGAGATGGAAACAAAAATGTCCAGACCTTTTTTAGCAGCAACAGGTTCGAAGCTTTTCTTGATAAAATGACTGAGGTCTTCCAGGTACATCTGTTCGATATACAGCTCAATTTTACCAGATTCTACTTTGCTTAAATCCAGAATTTCGTTGATCAACTCAAGCAGGTCGCTGCCTGAGCCATTGATGGTGCGGGCATATTCAAGCTCCTTTTCGTCAAGATGTTTTTTTCTGTTTTCGGCCAGCAGCTGCGAAAGCACCAGAATACTATTGAGTGGTGTGCGCAGTTCGTGCGACATATTGGCCAAAAATTCTGATTTATATTGCGAAGCCTGTGCCAGGTCTTTCGCCTTTTGTTCTATTTCATTTCTGGCTTTTTCCAGTTCAAGATTTTTTTGGCGTATGGCATCGCGCTGCATCTCAAGTGCTTTGGTTCGTTCTTCCAGTTCTTCGTTGGTCACTTTGAGCTCTTCCTGCTGGGCCTGTAGGTTTTCTTCCGAAACCTTTAGCGCATTGGTCTGCTCTTGTAATTCTTCATTGGCCTGCCTCAATTCTTCCTGCTGAACGGCAAGCTCGTTGGCTTGCTCCTGCGTTTGTGTGAGTAGTTTTTGAACTGTTTCGGCAGCCATCACTGTTTTTATGGCGATCGCCATATTGGCACGAGCCATCCGCAGGAAGGTTTCCTTAACAGGACCAAAGCGTTGTAAGGAAGCATATTCAATCACACCAAAAGTTTTTCCTTCGTGAACCAGCGGACATAAAACATATTGAATGGGTTTGAAACTACCCATTCCAAGTCGTATCTTTTTTTGATTCTCCTGATCTTCGATCACCAGCAATTGCTGATCTTTGGCTACCTGGCCGATTAGCCCTTCATTAAAGTTGAAATGTTTTTTGAGATTGGGATCATCCGGATCAATCGAAAAGCCTGCTTTCAGCTCGAATTGGTTCTCCTTTTCATTGACCAGATAGATGAGCCCCAGATTTGCTTCCAAATAGCGGCAGGTGAAGTTGATGATAGAAGCGGCCAGTTTTTGTGTGTTGGCTTGTCCGCTTAGACCTGCATCCAGCTCGTTGATGCCGCTCTTGAGCCAGTTTTGGTTTTTATTATCTTCGGCATTTTGAGCCAGCGTGCGAGTCATTTGGTAAAGTGCCACATTCAGGGTGTCTTTTTCGCTGCGCGGAACTACCATTACGCTGTAATCGCCTTTTGCAATACGATTGGCCTGATCAACAACTTGTTTCAGGCTTTCGACAAGCTGATTCATGGAAGTTCCCAAAAGGTCTTCTTCATTTTGGACTTCAACTTTTTCGGTATAATCTCCCTTTGCCATCAACCTGGCAACATTGGCATAACTTTCGAGCTTGTCAACCAGCTTGTTAAAGGTTGAAACCATTTCGCCAATTTCGTTCTGGGGTGCTCTGATTTGTTTGCGCGACACCTTACCAACAGCCACTTCCTTGGCCCATGACGACAACTGTTTGATTGGATTGACAAACCATCGCGTAACTAAAATTGAAGTAAAAAATACCAGGATGAACGTAATGATAAACGAGAGTTTAACGATGTCGGAAAGCTTACGCGCATAGGCAAAAGCTTCGCTGTGTTCTATTTCTTCAATCAAAACCCAATTTACGCCCATGGGTTCCAGTATGTTGAGGTTGCGGTAAATGCCCAGGACGTATTTGCCTGTTTTGTCGGAGTCGTAAGTTGAAACTTTTTCGCGATCCAGCTCACGCTCTTCGAGGGCTTGTTTGTTATTACGATTGCGTATGTAAAAAAGCCAATCTGTTACTTTGGAGTTGTTTACGCTTAACTGCATGATGTCATCTTCACTGCCAAAACGCATGGACGAACGCAGCATTCTGTCGCTTCCAACGATGTAGGCCTGACCTGTTTCTCCATACCCTGCATCCTGCTGAATGATCTGATTGATTCGATCCATTGTAATTTGGAGTGCTATCAGGCCTATCAGACTGTCGGCCGAATTTACAACCGGTTGCACAAAATGTCCGGTGATGATGTTGAAGGAGGGGTCATAAAAATTCAAATCAGAGAATCGCAAAGTCTTGGTCTCTAGTGCATCTCTGGTTGCGTTGGCAAAACCTGTGAACCGATATGGCCCCGTAAACAGATTGGTTCCCAGATCGGCCTCTTCGCGCAGGCTGAATAGGATATTTCCTTTATTATCCATGAAATAAATGTCGTAGTAACCGTTTTTTCGCGCCAGGTCTTTGAATTCGTCACGATGTTCGGCAGTGAGCTGAATCCATTCGGAATTATGTGTATATTCATCCAGTTCCATACCGCTACGTTTCCAGGCCGAATTGAGCTTTTCGATGAATTCTATGTCGTTTCGCTGTCTGCTGTTAAGTTCCAAAAAATCAACTATTTCATTGAAAAAGGTGTTGATGTAGGCCACTCTGAGCTGGGAAGTGGTGTTTAGGGATTTTTCGGCCACGATGGTGAGCCCGTGGTAGGCATTCAGGAAATTGATAAAACTGATGGAGGCCAATGGGATGATAGAAATAGCCAGAAACCAGATCAGCAAAGATTTTCCTACACCGATATAGCGCCATGATCTGAATGAATATTTGATCTTTTCCCAGGTGGTTGCATTATTATAATCCAGGTTATCCATATTGGTTTATTGTATCAGTGAATACTGATTATTCAGTGGGTAGATTGGCAGCAAATTTCTCAATTGTATCGTACAGCTCGCTTGGGTTTACAGGTTTTGTGATGTAATAGTCCATTCCGGCAGCCAGGCATTTCTCGCGATCTCCTTTCATGGCATGTGCTGTCATGGCAACGATGGGGGTGTGGTAATCTTTGTCGATTTCGAACACCCGAATCTCGCGGGTCGCTTCAAAGCCGTCCATCTCAGGCATCTGCACATCCATCAGTATGAGGTCGTATTTGCTGTTGCAGGCTTCATCCAGGGCAATCTTGCCATTTTCGACTGCCTTAACCTTCCAGCCTTTTTTCTCTAACAATTGTACCACTATCTTGCGGTTGATGATCTGATCCTCTGCTACCAGGATTTCGAGTGGCTTTTCGGGCGGTTTGATTTCGGCCGGAAGCTTACTTTCCTCTTCCCTGATCTGTTCTTTCGAACCGAACAAAGTGATGAGCAGGTGGCGTAAGTCGTTTTGAAGCACAGGCTTGGTGAGGAACTCATATTTCTGTGCTTTTTTAAGTTTCAGAATTTCGATATTGGCTTTGGAAGGGGAGAGCAGAATAATGGCTGTATCAGGTTTCAGGCTGTTTTGTTTTTTTAATTCTTCGGCCACTTCCACTCCGTTTTTATTTTTCAGGTAAAAGTCGATCAGGATGAGGTCGAAATTGTGTTGATTCAAAAGGTCGGAACATTTATTACAGTCTGAAGTATAAACATTTTGAAGTTCCCAATGGTCGAGTAGCCGTGTGATAACCTTTGCCGATTGCTCATGATCATCAATCACCAAAACTTTATAGGAATCATTGGGTTGTTTGAGGTGCAGCTCCCAGGGTTTTTCTTTTTGGTTGCCGGTGATCATATTGAGCCTGAAGTAGAATTTGCTTCCCAAGCCTGGTGTGCTGCTTACGCTGATTTTTCCTCCCATCATGTTCACAAGCTTTTGGCTGATGTTTAGCCCCAGTCCGGTGCCTCCATGCTTACGGGTGGTGGAGGTGTCGGCCTGAGTATAGCTGTCGAACAGCTGTTGTTGCTTCTCTTCGGGTATCCCTATTCCGGTATCTTCAATAGCAAATTCCAGGCTGATTTGCTCTTCGATATGTTCCAGCATTTTCACTTTAACCGATACGGTTCCTTCTTCGGTAAACTTGCTGGCATTGCTTAAGAGGTTGATTAATATCTGTCTGATCCTCAATGGGTCACCGATGAGGATATCCGGGATGTCAGGGTCAATATCGCAGACAAATTCCAGCTTTTCCTGGAAAATCTTTACCGAAAGCAGGTTGACAATTTTTTCGATCAGCTCGCGGATGCTAAATTCTATTTCTTCCAGTTCAAGCTTGTCGGCTTCTATCTTTGAAATGTCGAGAATTTCGTTGATGATTTCGAGCAGCGATTCGCCTGAAGTTTTAATATCCATCAGTCTTTCGCGCTGCTGCGGGCCTATCTCATCATCCATCAGTCCCAAATCGGCCATGCCGATGATGCCATTAAGCGGGGTACGAATTTCGTGGCTCATGGTGGCCAGAAATGCGCTTTTGGCTGTTGTGGCATCTTCAGCAATTTGTTTGGCTTCGTTTAGTTCGGCTATCGATTTGCTTAACTTACGTGTCGTTTCTTCGAGGGCGTCTTTATGTTGAAAAAAATCAATGAAAGCCTTGATCTTACTCTGTAAAATCTCCAGATCGAGAGGCTTGTAGAGGTAATCAACAGCACCTGATTCGTATCCTTTGAAGATGTGCTGGCGTTGTTTGCTGATAGCGGTTATAAAAATGATGGGAATAAATTTCGTCCGGTCGTTGCTTCGCATGATTTCGGCCACTTCAAAACCGTCCATGCCGGGCATTTGTACATCCATGAGTACCAGCGAGATGTTGTGCTCGAGCATGATTGCCAGGGCTTCGTTGCCAGAGGATGCTTTGATTATGTTAAGATTCTCATTTTCAAGGATTCCTTCGAGTGTGAGAAGGTTCTCCGGTCTGTCGTCCACTATCAGGACATTGAACTTGGGGTGGTCACTCATGGCTTTTTTATTTTTTGGGGAGCTAGCTTTATTCCGAAAGCAAATTTAAATATTTACATGGATCATACAAAAAAGATAAAATTATGTTATCAACGGTTGCAAATATTAACAAAGTCGCAGTTTTTGCAATAGCTGCGATCATCGGTCTGTATAATGGGCAGGTTAGGATCCAGAATTTCTTCGACAAGCCTGCTTAGTTGTTGCTCAATTTGATGGAGCGATTCGTTGTGTCCTGAGTTATCAGGTAGTTGCAGGTTGAACAAGCCTGAGCCTGCTTTTTGAAGGCTGATAATGCCACAAACGAAATCCGCTTGTGCATAGCTTAAGTCGGATCGACTGACCAAAAGCCAATACAAAGCCAGTTGCAGGGCTTTGGTTTTTTTCCTGTTCAGCAGGTCGTCCCAGGTTTTCAGCTTTAGGTCAGCATCTTTCACCTGTCCTGTTTTGTAGTCGATCAGGCGATAATCTTGGCCATGTTGATCAATTCTGTCAATGGTTCCCTTAATCTTAACATTTATATTATTAAGCGTATAGCTTGTTTCGACAGGATGCTCCAGTTTTTTGATCTGGACAGGCCTTGCAGGATGGAGATTTTGTTTTTCGTGCCATAGGAAATTGCTAACAAACTGATAAGCTACTTCTTTGGTTATTAAGCTATTGCCAAGATCGGCCAGGCCGCCTGGAATCAGATTTTGAATGCTGCTTTCGAGCACTTCACGACTCCTGCTAACGATCTGATCGAGCATTTTTTCGTCCAGACGTTTTCCAACGTAGGGTTTATACAGCAATTCGAGGGTTTCGTGGACGATCGTTCCCAACTCATTCAATTTGATGGATTCGTCAAATTGTGCACTGGCCTGCAGACGTAAAATATCTGAAAGGTAAAACTTTAACGGACATTCCAGGTAATGTGCCAGGCTGGAAGGTGAAAATCCTGATGCGGCTTTTTGGTAGATCCGGTTAAGTACCTCCTCCCTTTTCTGTATTGTAATTTCCTCTGTGAAGGAGGTTTGATGGGCGTCGAAATTGAAATCACAATGGGTGATGCTGACTTTTGGATTGGCAACTGCCAGCTCATGAACGATTTGCCGGATGTAACGGCTGGGTTCGCCACTGCCAAAGTCGCCTGCATCAATGTTATAATACAGGTGAATATTTTCGGCATATTGTATCAATCTGTAAAAATGATAAGCCGTAACAGCTTGTTTATCAGAGAATGAATTAAGTCCGAATGTTTTTCTGATGTCGGAAGGGATGAGCGAATGATTAGGTTGTTTGCGTGGTAGCACACCTTCGTTCAGACTGAGAATATGCACATTTTTGAGGTTCAGATTACGTGTTTCGAGCAGGCCCATGATTTGCAAACCCTGAAGCGGTTCGCCTGTGAATACTACTTTTTGTGCCCCTGCAACAGACAAAAAAATGGAAGCAATCGACTGCAAATCAGATTCGTGTCGATGATTGCTAAACAGCTGTTCAAGTTTGTTAAAAATCCGAGTGGCCAGATTCAGTTGATTAAAAAGGAAAACAGATTCCTTTTTGTTGTTTGCATCCAACCGGGATTCGATGAACGATAAAAAACCATTGATCACAACAAACTGATTGCTGCTGTTGCCCTTGGCTGACTGAAGAATTGTGTTGATATATGTTTTAAGCGAAATATTTTCGGTTAGTTCCAGCAATTTGTTTTTACTGGAAAACTTAATTCCTGATTGGATGATTTTCATGCGCCAGGAGAGCAATGCCTGGTGGGTATTCTGATCCAGCAGACTTTGGTTAAATTCATGCGAAAATACACCAAGCAAGGGCTTCAGGTAGATATCCTTGTCGGCGGAATGCTGCATGGCAAGTTGAAGATCGAGGTAAAGCCTGATAAACTGAAAACAAGCGGTTTTATTAAACGGGAATCCCAGTGTGGCATTAAAGCTTTCATAGTCGTTGGGGATGCTGTTCATCACCGGTATGAGCAAGTTTTCGTCGCCTAAAACAATATTTGCAGCCGGATCATATTCATTTTTGAGTTCACGGCCTAAAGCCTTGGCTTGCAACACATCGCCCGTAACAGCATGGAAGTGGAAATGAAATTCGCGACTGAGCAAATTGTTTGAGATGAAGTGAATTTCCTGCTCTTTTTTTATTCCTTTCAGGAAATCGCGGATGGCATTTCCGGCTTCGTGCAGGCCAAAAAACTGCTTTTCCAGATAGTAATGATCCAAATCCCAAAATATCAATGCTTTATCTTCCAGAATCAACTTTTTAACCAGCTGCGATTCTGCCTTGGTGAAGGCATTGAAACCAGCAAAAATTACCTGATGAGCATCAATTTTTTGAATTAGCTTTTCAGCCTCGAGTTCCGCAAGTTCTCTTGCAATTCTGCCTGCATAAGCCAGTCCTTTCGACTTGAGATTTTCGTTGAGTTGTTGGTAATCGTCCTTCAGCTGACGAAAGAAAAAGATGTATTTCTTTTCACTTTCGGTAAGTGACGATCCATCAGGATGCCATAATTCAAGTGCTTTGGCTTCTTTCAAAAAGCTGAACAAAGCTTCAGAATCAACCATTTGGTGATCAATCTCGTTGAAGTCTTCGGCCATTTGTGATGCGAGACCGGCAAAATCTGCTAAAGCCAGGTTGTCAGATATTTTTTGAGCGGCTTTGATGCTCATTAACTCAAACTGAATGGTTAAGGAATCAGCCTGCAAATAGTTGCTCCACGATTCAAAAGCTTCTTCGATGGTAGCAATGGTGGGAAGCAGCGTACTGTTGTTGAGCTTTTCGATCAAAACCCTTTTAAAGAAGATCCCCGTACGTTTGTTCGGGAAAACGATCAATAAATCATGCAGTTGATTGCGGTATTTTTTGAGGATGAATTCCGAAAGTTGATCGAGAAAGCCTTGCATGATTCAGTTGGTTTCAATTTGTTTAAAGTAATCTTCAATGGCTTGAAATTCAGCAAATTTACCAATATCAAACCAATAATCCGGTTTGATAACTATGCTTTTTACATCCTTGGTTTTTGCCTGTTCAAGGTATAAATCGATGATGCTGCAATATTTTGTTTGGTATTTATGAAACAAGGCAGGTCTGAATAAATGTATGCCACTAAAAGCCAGTTCGGTATAGTTAGTTTGTGGATGGTGTACCCATTTAAAAGCTGATTTTTCAAGATGCTGCCAGCCAATAAGTTGCTTGTTTTTGTCGAAAAGTAACTTTCTGGTTGAAGGCCTGTCCTGTGTGACCAGCCAGGCAGCATCACCGGACTTTTCAAATTGATCTGTGATTGACTTCAGATCAAGATTGGTGAGTATATCTACATTATGCACCAGCACGATTTCACTTTTAGCAAAATAACTTCTGGCATTTAGTATTCCTCCACCTGTCTCGAGCAGGGTCTCCCGTTCGTCAGAAATATCTATTTTAAGGTGTTGATATTGAGTTTGTTTGAGGTGATCAATGATTTGATCTGCAAAATGATGGACATTAACAACAAAATGTTGAAACCCTTTATTTTCGAGCTGATGGATTACTCTTTCGAGCAGGCTGATGCCATTGATTTTTACCAGGGCTTTCGGCTGGTTTTTAGTCAGTTCCGAGAGACGGGTTCCTTTTCCGGCTGCCAGTATCATGGCTGTTTGTTTTGTGCTCATGACGGATTTTTCAAGGCTTTACAAAGTCTGCCGGCTTTGTTCGACTGATGCCCGCACTTACGACACATAAAGGCTTTTGAGTCTTTAAATTCGGCAGGTTTTTTATTGCTTTTGCATTTTTTGTCACTCATCCTCAAAGGCTTGTTCGTGGTGTTTACAACTAACAATCAGATCGGGGTATTTTGTTCGAAATCGGGCAGTGATTTCTTCTGCACAAAAAACCGAACGGTGCTGTCCGCCGGTGCATCCAAAGCTCACCATCAGCTTACTGAATCCACGGCTGAGATAGTTTTCGATGGCTTCGGATAACATTTGCTCAGTTTGATTCAAAAAATCCTGTACTTCTTTTTTGGAGGCTAAAAATGCTTTTACGGCTTCGTCGCGCCCTGTAAGCATTTTGTATCGGGCTTCGCGGCCCGGATTGGGCAAAAAGCGACAATCGAAAACAAAACCGCCGCCGTTTCCGCTTGCATCATGCGGGATGCCTCCTTTTTTGTAGGAAAAGCTGTTGATTTCAATATTTAATGAGCTAAAAGCTTGTTTGTAAGGATTTTGATATTGATTTTTCAGCAAGTCCAACTGTCTCCAAACCGATTTTAATTCATCAATCTTCAATTCAGTCGTAAATTTACTCAGTTGCTCAGACAAGCTGTTGAGTGCAAACGGAATGCTTTCCAGGAAGTGTGATTTTTTTTGGATCAGACCTCTGAAACCATAGGCTCCCAAAACCTGACCAAGCCTGAGCAGCACAAAACCCGGAAAATGTTGTTCGAATGAATCAACAAGTCCTGGCTCGTGAATTTTCAGATTATTCAGGTAATGTTGTATTAATATTTCGCGATAGGCGGCAGGAATTTGGGCCTTTGCCTGAAAAAGCAGCGAAACCAGATCATAAGCCAAAGGTCCCGGACGGGCTCCCTGAAAATCAATGTAATAGTTTTTGCCCTCGTGAATCATGATATTGCGTGACTGAAAATCGCGATACATCAGAAAATTTGCAGGTTCGCGGGCAAGAAATGCAGCAAAAGCTTCCATGTCGTGCAGCAGCCTAAATTCGTTGTAGTGCAGTTGGGGGTGTAGTTTCACGAAATAATAGTAAAAATAATGCAAATCGGCAAGGATGGCTTTTTGATCGAAAGTGGTTGCTGAATACGTCTGCGAAAAGTTAATAGTTTTGCTTCCTTCCAGCTGAAAATGAATCAGATCTTTCACCGCATCCCTGTAAAAATCAAGCAGCGAAGGATGAAATTCGCCTTGGGCGAGAGACTGCTGAACAAGCGAAAAAAGACTGACAGTTCCGAGGTCTTCCTGTAAATAACATTTTTGATCGGGGCTGAAAACAAAAACCTTAGGAACCGGAAACCCAATTTTTGTGAGCATTTCCGATAGATAAACAAAAGCCTTGTTTTCCTCTGTTTGCTCATTCCACACCCCGATCAGGGAGGTTTTTTTGCTTAGTAGTCTGAAATAACGTCTTCCGGAACCGGATTCAGGCAGGGGGTGGATTTCATCGGGCAGAGAACCGATATGCTCCCTGAATAGTGCTTCCAGACGTTTTTTAAGTGTTTGTAGTTCGATCATCGAGTTTATGCGAATAATTTTTAACAGGCTAAAGTACATCATTTGGATCAAAGTTGGGAGCGTGTATTGTTGTTGTTGCATTAGTTTGTCATTTTAATGAGGTTTGTTTTTCAATCCTTGTTGTCCGGTTAAAAATAGCATAAACTATCAGAGAATGATTGAGCATTTTTTGGTGAATTTTATTTGACAAAAGCGATAAAGAAGAATTAAATTTAATAGATAGATGCCAATTGTAGGAAAAAAATACTCAGATGATTCTTTGTGCAAAGATCATGGATTGACATTGTTAGTGATATGGTAGAGGTTTTAGGAATATTTCGAAGTCAAAAAAAAATTTTGTAGTTTAGAAGGAAATCACTATGTTTGGGTGTTGATTTTGAAGTGAGTAATGAGTCAACTAAAACCAGTGTATAGCATAAGCTATTGGCATGTTTAAAAGAAGAAACAGCATAATGGCACATTCAAGAGAACCCCCAAGATTGAATCTTCATAAAAGTTAATGGAATAGAGATAAGTATTAACAAAGAAGGTGGAGTTCAGTAACCACCTTAAAAAACGAGGTGAATCCGAAAAACCATACGAGTAGGAATTTAAATAGGAGAAATTAATATGAGTACAATTTTAGGAAAAGATGAACAAAAAATTAAGGAGGCAACATTTACTGCGAACCTTATTCTGTTTTGGCTGAAAGCAAATTATGTTCTCACCAACAAAAGGATTACAGGCCACACCCCCAATACGCTTTTAGGCCTTATCCCCCTTGGGCAGGCACAAGTTGCCCAGCCGCTTAAAACAGTGGCTTCGGTAACGAGCTCAACAAAATTTTCGTTTATAAGGCTTCTGATTGGTCTGATTTTAGTAATTGCTGGTTTTGCTCTTATCGGCTCATTTGGTATTATCCTTTTGATTTTGGGTGCAGTTAATATACTCAATTGTTATACTGCAACATTCGTTGTTACAAACAATGGTGGCCAAAGTGTTGGCTATGAGATATCTATTCTCGAAAAATCAAAGGTGGTAGAATTTGTAGATGAAATTAATACCGTTATTGCTGATTTATGATGGTAGGATTAACGGAATAAATATAACGCTTAATTGTTGTAATAATGACGTCCCGAACGTAAGGGACGTCATTATAATTTTACCGGACAACAGTGATTCTGAATCATGAGAGTTCCTATATGCTTTCAGGACTTTTCATTTTTTTCGACATATCAATGACCTTGATTGCGTGAATATTGAAGCCGGGTTTTTGCATCTAAACGAAAACAAGGAGCATGAGGCTAAAATTACAATAGACGAATTGATGCAACACACATACTTATTCCATAGTCTATTCCAACAAACGCATCATTTCTTCAATTTTTGGTTTACTGATAGCTGTAGTTTCAAGAATCTGATCTGCCAGATCGGTTTTGTATTGCTGCAGACCCAGAATCTTTTCTTCGACGGTATCTTTACTGATAAAACGGTACACAAAAACTTTTTTGTCTTGCCCGATGCGATGCGCACGACTCAAAGCCTGTAATTCAGCAGCAGGATTCCACCACGGATCGAGCATAAATACATAGCCGGCTTCGGTAAGGTTAAGTCCGAAACCTCCTGCTTTGAGTGAGATCAAAAAAACCTGTGTCTGATCATCATCCTTAAAGCCTTGTATCATCTTTTCGCGATTTCTGGTGGAACCGGTCAGCATGGCGTATTGATGCTTTTCCGCATCGAGCCATTTTGCATAAAGCTTTAAATGGGTGGTGAAGGAAGAGAAAATCAAAACTTTTTGGCCTTCATCTAATAAGGTAGTGAGTTTTTCTGTTACCAGCTGAAATTTGCCGCTTCCTGACAAAACATCTTTATGAGCCAGTGCTGGATGGTTGGCTATTTGCCTTAATCGCATCAGTGCTCTTAGCACCAATACGGGCAGCGCAACCTTTTGTTCTGGTGATTCCTGATTGTGTAAAATGACATTCCTGAGCTGACTTTTTTCTGTTTCGTACAGCTCTTGTTGATCGGGAAGCATCTCGCAATAGCTGATGATTTCCGTGAGCGGAGGAAGCTCAGTGGCGACCGATTGTTTGGTTCTGCGCAGTATGAAAGGCTTAATAATGCGCTTCAGGCTGTCAGCGGCAGCTTCATCACCAAATTTTGTTAAAGGTGTAACATAATAATTTTCAAACTGATCCTGATTACCCAATAAGCCGGGATTGGCGAATTCCATTTGCGACCATAAGTCATAGAGGCTGTTTTCGATGGGAGTGCCAGTCATGGCAATGCCTGTTTCCTTTGCAAGGGCATAAGCGGCAGCGGCAGTCTTGGAGCTTGCGTTTTTGATAGCCTGACTCTCATCGAGTATCACAAATTTAAAATCAATGGTTTTTAAGATTTCAATATCATTGCGAAGGGTGCCGTAAGTAGTCAGAATAATAGGTTGCGCGCGCCATTGCTTTTCCGAAAGTTTGCGATCAGTGCCCGTATAATTGATGTAACTCAAATGGGGAGCAAAGCGCTTTAACTCGTTTATCCAGTTGTGAATCAGCGAGGCAGGCATCACAATCAGGCTGGGTTTTTGGGTCAGGTTTTCTTTTGATTCTTCGGGCTTCGGAGCGGAAGTTGCAAACAGATCCAATTGTGTTCCGGGCGATAGGGTGTTAAGAGGAGTGGACTTCTTGCTGAGACTGCCATTGGGATAGTTATGTGCTAGCAGACTGATGATTTGCAGCGTTTTACCTAGCCCCATATCATCGGCGAGTATGCCTCCGAATGCTTGCTGTGTGAGCCAGCCGAGCCATTGAAATCCAATTTTTTGATAGGTCCTGAGCTGCGTTTTATGGAGCGTGGGGTAGGGCAAAAGTTCGCTGGCTTTTTTGGGAAAAATTTCCTGAGGGTCGTACACTTTGCTGTCAGGAATCAACATATCGTGCTGCCTTTTGAGTCTGAGTTGGGAAAATTCTGCATGGCTGGAATGAACCAGCAGGCCACGATACTGGCTAAACCAGGCTTCAGGGATCAGAAAGCTCTGTCCGTTTTTCAGCTTATAAATCCTTTCGCCATTTAGGATGTGGTTTTTGAGTGCTACAAATGGAAATTCCAGCTCGCCGGCCTTCACCATCATGTGCAGATCGAACCAATCCCGTTCGACGGTATAATCAGTTTGTAAATGCGGTTTGGCAAGCAAAAAGACTTTTTCGGTGTGTTGAGTGATTTTAATGTTTTGTTTATCAAACTCCTCCTTGAGGTTTTGCATATGGGTAACGAGCGCATACAACTGCTTTTCACTGTTGTTGTTTGGGTCGTTTTTGCTTGTTTCCTTCAGCTGAAAAAATGCCTGATCCTGGATGAAATCCAACTTTTTAATGCGATCGATAAAGCTATTTTCAAGCTTTAAATTTCTTCTGAACCGCTTAAAAATAAAGCCATCATGATTGGCATGCAGGCTCGTAAAGCGCAGCTGCTTTTGTTGGGGGTAAATAATTTTGTTGTTATAATCAAAACTAAGCGTTAGGCCAAAAGTGCCATCCCAGTTTTGTTCCATCCGCAGCTGGGGTTTCGGTGTTATAATCAGGTCAATCAGTTCAAAACCTTCGGCATGTATGTCGGTGCGGTTTGCAAACTTCTTGATGAAGCGTTCGAAATACTGTTTTTCGGCCCTGCGTGGAATTTCAATCATGTCTTTTTTCAGGAAGGGAAGGAACAGCTTGCCATTGATTTCTTCCTCAAAATGAAGGATTTTTTGCTGATGAATCAACAGACAGGGTTCCTGACTTAAGAGCAGGGTGTCATGCTGAAGGTTTAGTTGCTTTCCTTCATGAAAAACCTTTAACTGGTAGAGGGTTTTTTCTGCTGTCCGCTTAAAATGTAGTTCTGTTTTACCAGCTTGCACAGGATAATGCAATAGCTGATCAGGATACAGGTTGGGCCAGCTGAAACCCACATAAACAGGGATATTGTTTTCGAGGGCCAGCAGCAAAATTTTATGCATTTGTTTCCAGACAAAAGGCAAAACGGCTTCTTCGAGAATCTGACTGCTAACCGACTCAAAAAACGGATTGGCCTGCACCTTCTTCTTCGAGAAGCGGTTGGCCAGCTCCTGCAAATCAAGGTTCAGTGCGAGTTCGTAAAGCTTTATTTCCCAGGTTGCGGTCAGACGAGCAAATTCCATAGTCGAAAAGGCTTGCTCTGCAGTAAGGAAGTTCTTGTTTTCCCTAATGGTGAGGTAGGGAAGGAGCATCCACCCCAGAAAACGGTTTTTCCGCACCACAAGCACCAGATTCGGATAGGCAGCCTCCATAAGCTGGTAAAAATAGGGAATTTTTGGGTTGATGGTTGGAGGTCGGAAAATCAGTATAATAAAATAAATCGATAAATTTGGGCTGGCTAATGAAGTACCTGGAATTATATCTACATGATATATAATGAGTTGAGAAAACGTTAGTCAGAATTTTAGAAAGACCACTATGGCGACAAGATTCAGCTTTAATAGAGAAAGAGACAAAGATAAAATAACAACAGAAATTTTGTCTTGGGATGGACCTTACTGTTTACCGAAATATGAAACAGAACAATTACCAGTTAAAATGCCTGATGTTGCAGGAGTATATATATTTTGTTTCACCTACAAAGGTGGTTTTTTACTTGAAGCAGCAGGAGTTACTAAATCAACAAAACAGAGAATTGCAACACACATTCGTGAATATAAATATGGCGGATATAATATTTTCGATATGGATGCGATTTCACGATTAGAAAGACTTGAAATTTGGCACGGTTGGGCAGAATCGAAAATCGAAGAAAACAAAATTGAATTTATAGCAAATTGTAAGTTTTATTCAAAGGCAATCCAGAGCCAACTTTCAAGTTATCGTATTTTTATTGCAACAGTTGAAGACATTAGAATAAGAGAAAGAATTGAAGCTGCAATAATGTTAAACGCTTATACTTCAAAAGAACCTTGGGCTGATATTGCTCCACGCTGGATGTTTTTAAAAGGAAGATATAATCACGAGATACCCATAAAAATTGAAAATAAATGCAATTCAACAATACTCGGACTGCCAAACCAATTAGAGATATAAATGAGAATAATTGAATGGAACTGTCAAGGAGCATTTAGACTTAAAAACAAAGAAGTTTTTGAGTTGCAACCTGACATTTTAGTTGTTCCAGAATGTGAACGTGAAGAAAAATTGGAATTTGGGAAATTTACACCAAAACCAAATGACTTTCTTTGGTATGGCGACACAGGAAAAAAAGGAATTGCAATTTTTTCGTTTTCAGACTATAGACTAAAACTTTTAAAAGAGTTCAATCCTGAGTTCAGACATATTGTTCCTTTAAAAGTTTCCAACAAGACAAATTCATTCTTACTTTTTGCTGTATGGGCTATGGACAACAAACAGAATCCATTAGCAAGGTATATCGGACAAGTTTGGAATGCAGTTAACTATTATCAAACAATATTGACAAATAATACAATACTAATTGGCGACTTTAACAGTAATCAAATTTGGGACAAAAAAGAACGTGTTGGAAACCACACAGACGTTGTAAATTTTCTCAAAAACTTTAAAATAGAAAGTCTTTATCACAAACAAGAAAATGAAGCCTACGGTCAAGAAAGTTTAAAAACATTTTATATGTATCGTAATCTTGAAAAACCATATCACATAGACTATGTTTTCGCCTCCCACGCCATAATAAAAAATGGTTATAAATTGACGATAGGAACCCCAGCAGATTGGATTGACAAAAGCGACCACGTTCCTATGATTTTGGACATAAAAGTCTTGAGTTCCAAGACCGAAATCAACGACACTTATCTTGACTTTACGAAAAGACATTTAAACAAAATAGACCCGGAGACAAAAACGAAATTTGAAAATGAAATAAAGAGAATTGAAATGCTTGCTGAAAAATTTGATTTGCAGTTACAGACAGATAATAGTAAAATAGAACTAATGGACAAAATAGATACAATTAAAACCATTGATAAACTAACGAAACGACTAAAGAAAAACGAGTGCTAATATTCAGGAGTTCATGTAGCTTGAAGTGCCTTGCAGAACTCCCGGTTGAATGAATCCTCCATCCGAAGTCTTTTTATTAGGGAAATTGCATAGGGTTATACAGCTCTGGAGTAGTCCTCCTGAAAGATGGGGAATAGTTAAGGAGGTTTAAATCATCTGCTCAGGGAGTTTCATTGGTGTTAGTTTTTTTTGACTTCCAATAAATTATCCTTGATAAATGAAAATTTTGTAATTTCATGCCTTGTAACTGTCACTTGTATTCGCATGGGCAAGCGATATACCATAGGTGATTTGAAATATTTAAATGTATGGACGACTTTAAACAACGGCAATTGGGTAAAAAACAAGGAAGTCGATTAAACAATGTACTTCGTCCATTTGCAGTATTGTCCACAAATCAATGAGGATAGCATAACCTAAAAATCAAGCTTATGAAAATGATTATTTTATTCCTGGTTTCGTCGATTTTATTGATTTCGTCGATCAGAGGACAAAGTTGCCTTCCGGAAGGGATTAAATTCACCACTCAGGAACAAGTCGATAGCTTCCAGACTGACTATCCGAATTGCTCTGTTGTTGAAGGGTATATTGAACTCAATGGAACCAATATTTCAAGCTTAACAGGATTAAGTTCTGTTACAAAGATTATGGGTGATCTCATAATTAATGGTACGAGTATCACAGATTTTAATGGGCTTGATGACCTTTCAAAAATTGGAAGAGATCTGGTAATAGTTAGCAATGATATGTTAATGAATCTTTCCGGACTCGGTAAACTGGATTCAGTTTGCGGAAACCTTACGATTGGATGGAATGACTTACTCCCAAGTCTTTCAGGAATTGATAGCATCAACCCGTCATGCATTCAGAACTTATATATCCGTGCTAATAACTCCTTATCAGGATGCAATGTCGAAAGCATCTGCCTTTACCTTAACTCACCAAATGGTACAGTCTATATCTTCGAAAATGCTTCTGATTGTAATAGCATTGAAGAAGTTGAGGATATCTGTCTATCCGGGATTCAGGACAATATTACGCCACAGTTCTCCATTTATCCAAATCCGGCAACTGAGTTTATTAACATAAACATCGAAAATAATGAACCAGTTGAGCAAATAAAGTTATACAACCAATTCGGACAGTTGGTTCGGCATTTTAAGCAAGACATAAAACAAATTAACATAGCTAACTTACAATCAGGCATATACTATATTGAACTTGAATTGGAAAGTAAAACCTATAAAGATGTACTTTTAATACAATAGCATGAAGCACTGTTTGCAATAAAAGGAAAGAGAACATCTTGACGAAGGAGTATTTAAATCAATCGAAGATGAAAAAATCATTCAGAATTAACTTGCTGATTTATAATGTGGTATAGGATATTCCTATCATTTGCCATCACCTGCATTTTCATAAGCAACCTATACAAAACAGGTAATTTGTAAGATTGAAAAGCATGAACAACTCCACAAAAAAGTAAATGGATAAAAAACAAAGAGGTCATTTTGACCATGAGCTTCGTACATTTGCAGTGTTAT
>JAQVGO010000010.1:0-20375 GCA_028696715.1 Bacteroidales bacterium | reverse complement strand
CATAAGCAACCTATACAAAACAGGTAATTTGTAAGATTGAAAAGCATGAACAACTCCACAAAAAAGTAAATGGATAAAAAACAAAGAGGTCATTTTGACCATGAGCTTCGTACATTTGCAGTGTTATTATCGCTATGCAAATAGTGAATTAGAATGAATTTTAAGCAGAAGTCAACAGTTAATATGCTGCGAAATGCAGGCTGGTCAAACCGTTGGTGGTAAAAAGGTGTATTAAAACTCATTTTAAAACAGCATATGAAAGAAACTCAAAAGCGAATCGTTTACATAGATTTTATCAAAGTATTTTTGACTTGTATGGTCGTAGCTCATCATGCAGGACAGGCCTATGGAAATACAGGCGGAGTATGGTTGGTGTCCGACAATCCTAAGTTAGATTATCTAAGACCCTTTTTCTTTTTGAATGCAGCATATATGATGGGTTTTTACTTCTTTATCTCAGGATATTTCACCTATTTCTCACTTAATAACAAGCCTGTTAAAAAGTACCTGAAAGATAGATTTTTAAGGTTGGGAATTCCCCTGATATTCTTTGTCTTTTTTGTGTTCGGCCCGTTGCAATATTTCTTAAATCAACCCAAAACAAGTTTTTTAAGTTTCCTTGCGGATCTATATTTTAATCAACCACCACTGGCTGTGGGTCATCTTTGGTTTGTGGCCTCTTTATTAGCCTACGCTATAATTTATTTATTGTTGGTTAAATTTGTGAGGTTTAACCTTCCTTTTTCAAAAAAATTCAAGCCCTGGTATCCTTTACTTTATTTGTTTTTTTTGATACCTGTTAATGTATGGATAAGACAATTTTATCCTATTGATTATTGGGTAACATGGTTTATTCCTATCGAACTTGCTCACCTTCCACAATACTTCAGTTTGTTTTTATTGGGAGCCCTGTTTAATAAAACCAAATGGCTCGAAAGTATTAATCCAATAACAGCTTTTACTTATCTCTTTTTGGGCTTGATGATGTTCATTTTTGAAGGTATTATTTATCAGAACTTTCCAAACCTGTGGGGTGAATCATTGATTGAGTCTGTTTTGTGTGTGGGACTATGCCTTGGAATTTATACCTTATTTAAAATGTTATTCCACCGCATGAATAAATTCATGAAACTCTTATCTGACAACTCATATGGGATTTATTTGTTTCATTTACTGATTGTGATCGCCTTGCAACAGCTTTTGATAAACATGGACCTAAATATCAATTTAAAATTTGCAATAGTTACGATCTTTGGTATTTTCTTTTCAGGCCTGTTAACTTTTGGTCTGAGAAAAATTCACCTTTTCAAACGAATCCTATAATATGAAAGAAATAAATTATGAATTTTCGGCACGAACCTGGCAGCATTCACCACCAGGCGGTTGGCACTTTGTGTCGCTACCCACTGAAATGGCAAAAGAAATAAGAGAAAATTTTGGTTGGCAGGAAGAAGGATGGGGACGACTGAAGGCAACTGCCGAAATTGGGAAAAGCGTATGGAAAACAGCGATTTGGTTCGATACAAAACACCAGACTTATATCTTACCATTAAAAGCAGAAATCAGAAAAAAAGAAGAGATAGAACCGGACAAAAACATCAAAATAATTATATGGATTTGATGAAAAATCGAACTGTTAATCGTATGCTAATTAAAGCAGGTTATTAATGCGTAATAGCCATAATGGTTTCAGAGGGTTTACACACAGAGTAACCGGCCACAGTGGTCAACATAGCGGCTTACGAAATCTGAGGAACAAACATTCATTCGCTTTAGGTTTTTCTTTTTTTTCTACACAAAAGTTGTTTTTGAAGCAAAAATTGAAATGAAAAAGGTGAATAGTTCTGTATCGAAACAAAAAAATCATCAACAATTGAAACAGCATTTAATAAGCCTGATTGACGAAGTTGAGAAGCCTTAAACAAACAACTAACAAAACATTAACAAAATAACATGATCACTTCTGAGAACTATTTTATTTTTTGAAGTAATTGGTTCACGAAATAATTAACCAACGACAAACCAATCCGGGCTTGACGATAACAGCGAAAACAGCACCAGAGCATAACACTTCAACAAAAATTTTAGAGAAAAATAATTTTGTGTTTAGTGAAATTGTACAGGACGAAAAATCCGGAGATAACTATCTTTGGACACACAAAAAGGAGGACTAAATGATGCAGCGATTAACTTTGTTTTTACTATTTCTTTGGTTGCATGGCATGCTTTTAGGCCAGGACAACAAAAAGTTGTGTATTCAACATTTAACGGATAACTTTTATGTTTATACAACATACAAAGACTTTAATGGAACTATGTTTCCATCGAATAGTATGTATTTGGTTACTAACGATGGTGTCGTGCTTTTCGACACACCCTGGGACACCACCCAATTTCAGCCCCTGATTGATAGTATTTCGCGGAGGCATCATACAAAAGTCGTTATGGCTGTCGCAACACATTATCATGATGACCGAACAGCAGGACTTGAATTTTTAAAGCAGAAAGGTGTAAAAACTTATAGCTCAAAACTAACCTACGACTTGTGCAGTGAATTCAACGAAAAACAAGCAGCATATTATTTTGAGAATGATACGGTGTTTGAAGTGGGGAATTATAAATTTGAAACCTATTATGCCGGCGAAGGTCATACAAAAGACAATATTGTAATTTGGTTTGGCAGGCACAAAATTCTGTATGGTGGCTGTTTAATAAAAAGCACCGAAAGCAAAGATATGGGAAACATTGCAGACGCTAACCCTCAGGAATGGAAACCGACAATTAAAAAAGTGCTCAGGAAATATCCTCGGCCAAAATATGTCATTCCCGGGCATTACGGTTGGTCAAGCAACAAAGGATTACAACACACCTTGAAATTATTAGAAAGTGCCAGGCAATAGAAGGTAGCATAACAGCTAGTCTTTGTTATTTTACTATCTTGGCTTCAATTTAAGAATCATGCCGGGATTTACATTTCAACACTTATACAGCACTGAGCAAAGTTTTGCTAAAGTATTGCTTGACAGCCAATTTGATCAAAAAAGGATGGCTGTGCTTGATGAGAAGCAATGCCGGCTTTTTGCTGATTTTTATGCGGCTTATCCGATCCAAAAATGGGAGACAGGCGATTGTATTGTGCTTCTGGAAGGCATGATTTACGATCAGCCTGAAGAAGTTGTAAAAACGAAAGTACATAACTTTTGCTCCGGACAAAACACTGCCTGGCAATTGCAATCCTGGCTGCATCAGCGCGATGGTGAATTTGTGCTGTTGATCTATCGCAGAACTAATCAGCAGCTTTTTTTGTGGAATGACTGGCTGGGGCGTTTGCCTGTTTATCTTTTTCAGGACAGGATTCAGTTTGTCATAGGGAGGGACATCCGTCAACTTCGTCACCTTGTCGGGATAACGAGCTTTGATCCTTATGCGCTGGCAACTACCTTGCTTTTTGGGTTTGCCTTAGGCGAAAAATCACTCTGGCAAAACATCAGCTATTTACCGCCTGGCACGCTTTTGAAAGCAGATTGCATCAAAAATTCCATTGAAATTTCAGATAATCAATTCTTAGGTTTTCGCACTGATGATCTAAAGCATTACGATCCCAAAATCTTGTTAAATGATTTGACGGAGGCAACGCAAAACCGCCTGGAAAAAGTTAAAAATCCTGCCTTGTCGTTAAGCGGTGGTTTGGATTCGCGTTTAATGGCCGGGATTTTCAAACAAATAGGCCTTAATATTCCGGCTTTTACTTATCAGGATGCAGCCGGTTCGGCCGATGCCGATTTTAAGGCTGTAAATGATATTGTAAGGCAATTGCAATGGCGTCAAAATCATCAGTTTATTGCCTTGCAAAATCCTGGTGAAGAGCAAATAAGGCAATTAATGGAGCTCAAACAGGGACTGAACTATGCCGGCATGGCGTTTATCATTCCTTTTCTGGAATATTTTAATAACCATCATTTCAGCATGTTTACAGGCGATGGGGGGGATAAAGTGCTGGCCGACCTGAGGCCTTCTATCAGGATAAAATCTTTTCCCGCCTTGCTGAATTTTCTCTTACATAAATTTGGTCGTATAAGCTTATCGCAGGCTGCCAAATGGTCAGGGCTTGAGATCAGTGCACTAAAAACCTATCTGATCGGGCAGCTCGAAAGTTACAATAGTAGTCCTGCAATGGCTTACACGGATTTTTTATTACGAGAGCGGGGGCGTAAATGGCTTTTCGAAGGTGAAGATCGCAACCGGGCATTTTGTTGGTCAACAACGCCCTTTTACAGCCAGCCTTTCACACCGGCAGCCTTATCTGTTTCAATGAATCGAAAAACGTATGGTAAAATGTTTTTGGAGCTTTTCAGGATTTTACCCGGCAATTTGGAAACAATTGTAAATCCCAACTGGAATTTGCCTTTGAACCAGCAGAACTCCATCCGAAAGCTCTATTTTAGGCAGCGTTTAAAATATAGCTTGCCCTGGAGTCAGATTTTATTTGCTGATTCAGCTGCAAAAATTCCGTTGATCCAAACTTTTTCAGAAAGCAGCGAACAGCTCAAAAATTTATCTCACAGGGGTTTACAGCTATCCATTATTGATTTTGAGAAGACATTTAACGCAGATTTTGTTCAGGAGATTCTAGGCTTGAGCTTCATTCAATAATTGCTTTTGTTTTTTAACAATTTGTACTTTCGGGAAAGAA
Source organism: Bacteroidales bacterium (assembly GCA_028696715.1). Classification (GTDB taxonomy): domain Bacteria; phylum Bacteroidota; class Bacteroidia; order Bacteroidales; family F082; genus UBA5536. The sequence goes on along the minus strand of JAQVGO010000010.1, from coordinate 15,682 downwards.
ATCACGTAAAATTCGAGCTGAATTCCTAAATTTGCAGCTTTAATCACTTAAACAGTACTTTATGGCTTCGACATCTGATTTCAGAAACGGTCTGATCATCGAATTTAACAACGATTTATATTCAATTGTGGAGTTTCAACATGTGAAACCCGGCAAAGGCGCGGCATTTGTGCGTACGAAATTGAGAAACCTCAAAACTGGTAAAGTATTACCCAATACTTTTCCGGCCGGCATCAAGATTAACATCCAACGTGTGGAACGCAGGCCAATGCAATATTTGTACAATGATGGTCAGGATTATCATTTCATGAATAATGAAACCTTTGAGCAGATTCCTATTGCCAAAGAACTGATTAATGCACCTGATTTTCTCAAAGAAGGCGATGCTGTGGAAGTGATGTACCATACGGATACCGACTCTGTGCTTACCTGTGAATTGCCAACGGCTGTAGTTCTGGAAGTAACTTATACCGAACCGGGCGAAAAAGGTAATACTGCCACCAATGCCATGAAAGATGCCACCCTGGAAACAGGTGCTGTGATTAAAGTGCCGTTGTTTATTAATATCGGCGATAAGATCAAAGTAGATACACGTGATGGCAGCTATTCTGAGCGTGTGAAAGAATAATTGACCTTATGAAATTTAATCCACCTCTCTCGCTCAAACAGCTTGCTGCTATGTTGCAGGCTGATTTTGAGGGCGATCCTGATTTTTTAATCAGCGGCCTGAACGAAATTCACATGGTTGAACCGGGTGATATCACCTTTGTAGATCATCCTAAATATTACGATAAAGCACTTAATTCGCGTGCTACCACCATCCTGATCAATAAAAAAGTGGCCTGCCCCGAAGGAAAAGCCCTGATATTTCACGAAAAGCCTTTTGATGCTTTTATTCAGATGATCCAGCAATACAGACCCTTCGAACCTGCCAAGGGTTTCATAAGTCCATCTGCCGAAATAGGAGCGGGAACAATCATTCAGCCGGGGGCTTTTATTGGCAACCAGGTAAAAATTGGTAAGAACTGTCTGATTCATGCCAATGTGAGTATCTATGATCATACCATTATTGGTGATGATGTGATCGTTCACTCCAATACAGTCTTGGGGGCCGATGCCTATTATTTTCAGCGCAGGCCGGAGGGCTACAAGAAATTTGAGAGCTGTGGCCGTGTGATCATCCATAATCGCGTGGAGATTGGGGCTCTTTGTAGCATCGACAAAGGTGTGACGGGTGATACCATCATCGATGAAGGAACTAAATTGGATAACCATTGTCAGGTTGGGCATGATACTTATATTGGTAAAAATTGTCTGATCGGATCCCATGCAGCCATTGCGGGTGTTACCCACATCGAAGATGATGTGATAATCTGGGGAAGGGTGGCTATCAACAAAGATCTTGTCATTGGAAAAGGAGCCGTGATATTGGCAACTTCAGCAGTTGATAAATCATTGGATGGAGGAAAAACTTATTTTGGAGTACCAGCCGATGATGTGCGTAAAAAATGGCGCGAACTGGCTGCATTAAGGCAATTGCCTGATTTTATAGCTGGAAAGAAATAAGAGATTACTGCGCTTTTTTTTGGGAAATTGTCATTAGAAATAAAGCCGTGACATTCGTCACAGCATCGCGTTAATCTCTATAGCAAACAATTTAGATTTATAACATAGATGCATCGCACCGCTAATATTTATCGTTGTAATAAAGATTATTCAGATTTAGCAAATAGGTGCAGTGCATCAGTAAAATACATAGCGGCAGCACTCGTAATATTTACAAAAAAAATTTGGGAAATCGGGGGATTATCTTCCGGTTATTCTTTTTCATGCGGAACATCAATCTTGTCGCGTTCAGCAAAATAAACATCCATCACAACAATGATAGCCATCAAACCCCAAACAGGCACAGACAGCTTATCGGTATCCAGAAAGTTATTGAGTAAACCATGAACAAAATAGCTGATCAGTGCCAGGGTTGCAGCAAGTGTTAGAATTCGCGATTCTTTGTTTCGGGCTTTTTTATAAGTTTTTAGTCCCCTGAAAACCATAACGCCCACCAAAAGAAAAACCAGCAACATCCCAATCACACCCATTTCCGAGAGCGGTCCGATATATTCGCTGTGGGCATTTCCACCATCACCGGCATTGGTGCTGATGATTGTTTTTTCTTTTGAGCGTTGAAAAGGAGCATACACAAACTGATATGTGCCAGGCCCCCAGCCAAAGAAAGGTCTTTCGTTGAATAATCGAATAGCTGCCTGCCAGCGGTTTATCCGTTCAAGATTGGAGGCATCCGAAGATATGTTCGAGATTGAGCGTACATGCTCAACCAAATTGTTGGAAGAGTCTTGCTTGTTCTTTTCAAGCATATCGATGATCTGGTGTTGAAATGAGAAAAAGACAACCAGTATGGTAATAAAAGCTGCCAAAATCCAGCGGAATTTGATATGCAACAGCACCGCAATCAAAACTGCAACGGCAGCCGCGATACTTATCCAGGCAGCCCTGCTCAACGAAAGCACAGTTCCAACAGCAAGTATCATCACAACCATTATAACCCAAAATCTGGTCCAGTTACTCAGGCCGGGATAAAACACATAGGCAATGCTAAAAATGAAATAAATCGCCAGAGCAGCCCCATAAGCTGTGTGGTCGTTGTAAAAAGGCGTCATCACCCAGTGGGCAGAATCATCGTTAAAGCCGTAACTGGCATGATTTATAATGGTATAGGCAATTACGATAAGCAGGCTGAAACAGTAAAGCCAAATAAACCAATGAATGTTTTTTACCTTTTTGAATACTAAAGCAGCAACAAAAAAGGAAGGAACAACGAACCAAAGCCTGGACAAAATATATTTTGCAGAAACGAGTGGTATTTCACTGGTGAAGGCAGTAACAACCATCCAGGCAAACATCAGATAGATTACCAGGGCAATCGGATGACGAGCGATTCGCATATCATAATTGCGCTCATAAAGAAACTTAGCTGTAAAAAGTACCAAAACACCAAATAGCATGGGCTCAACCGGCAAGGAAACAGCAAGACCGGCATCCATATCTTCAATATTAAGTGTGAGAGGTGTAAGCAGTGTAATTAGCAAAAATACCTTATCGAGTGAAAAGATATATAACATCAAAATTCCCAGCACGATGGGCAGGCTAAAGCCCAGAAACATATCTTTCTGTACAACCAAATAAAGGTTGATTGCAACAAATGCAGCTGCAATAAGGTATAACCATGCTATTTTAATGCGTTCTGTCACAGCTGGCAGAAATTAGGCAGCTGATGAATAATCAGTCAGCTTTTTTTTGTTTTCAATGGCGAAAATAACCAGTATAGCTATTAGCAAAGATCCTACCCCTGCCAATGCTACGATGATCCAGCGCACCGGATAAGCTTTCTTATCCGAAGGATAGGGTTTTGAAATGACGTTTGAGTAGGTTAAGTTAGAGTTGTAGAAACGCAACTCTTGTTCGTAATCTACTTTGATATCTACATAGGTGCGCGATTCATGTTGAAGCATCTCAACGGTTGTCAACAATTTTCCGCCAAGCTGTTGAATATTCTCTTTTAGTTCGTTCACGCCGGCAGTGTTCACAGCACGGGCATCACTACCATCAAAAGTCTTTAAATATCCCCGCATGATTTCCTGCGACTGGACGCTGTAATCAATTAAACCATAAGTAGTACCAAGATCTTTAAGCTGTTCTTTTAAAGAATCAATCAGTGCTCTTTTAGCAATAAGTTGCCCGTCGTACATTTGAATCACTTCACGACGTTTACTTCTATGCAGTTCGGCAATTTTCAGATTGTAAAAGTAAAGGATTGCATCTGCCATGTCTGCAGCAATTTGTGGGTCTTTATCAAAAACTACAATCGAAATCGCCTCATACATGGTTTTGCCTATTTTCACATTTTCGTGATAGGCTCTCATCAGTGCAGTTCGCCAATAAGGATATTCGGGATCAATTTCATAATGCTCCATCAGGTTAAATTTGTTGACAACCGAATCAACAATATCCTGCGACTGTATGATCTGCAGCATTTGCTCTGTTTCACTTTCATCGGAATAGGCATTGATGTTGGCCGGATAAGCAATTGCTTCTGATTTGTAGAGTGGAGTGATAAAAGCAGGACCGCTAAATATCGCACCTAGTACAACAGCAACTACAAAAATCACAACTAAATGGTATTTCCATTTTAGCAGGAGCCGAATCAGTGAGGTGTTATTAAAGTAGTTATCCATCTTGATGATATATTGCTTGTTCTTAGTTCTTAAACCTTTTCTAAATGTCCTGATGATTTCATAGAAGACGTCTGTTTGATACGATTTACGCTTTTTTTTTCAGTGAGATGTATAGGATTGCGCTGCAGTATGGCAAGTATTAACAACACCAACATAAAGGTGCTTGTGAGGGCTATCAACATAATGAGCCAACGGATGGGGTAGGATTTTCTTTCGGCTTCATAGGCAGAGGTAACCACAAATTTATGTGGAAGATTTTGGGTGGCATCTACTTTGGCTTCCTCATATTTGGCTTTGATTTGCGATAATTGTTTGCGCTCAAACTCAAGCATATCCCTGATCGATACATAATATCCGCCATATTGAGCCAGAATATCAAGCTTTTGTTCCAGTGCTTTGATGCCTGCACGATTATCACGTGCCAGCTCAATTGCAAGCTGTTGGTTGATCATCTCTGCCTGGCTTTCGTAATCATGAATGCCAAGCCTGCGTAAGCTGTTGAGCGAATCTTCCATTCGTTGCACTTCATTTCTGAGCTGTAAATATTCTGCTTCAACAATTTTGAATGCTTTGCCCGAAACTTCTTTGCGCATGGCATTCATTGTTGAATCGAACAACTCTGCAATATCATTGGCAATATTGGCAGCGATAGCAGGACTTTTATCCAAAACTGTAATTTTTACGGCTGTGTACTCTGTCCGGCGAAATTTAATTCTGTTTTCGTAGGTTTCGTATAGTTTGGTATTACGGTATTTTTCGTTGCTTTTGATGTCATAATGATTCATCAAATCATATTTTTCGATGATCTTATCCCGTATTTTATTGGAGTTCAACACCTGTAGCATCTGTTCGGTCTGCTCATCTTCACCAAACTCCAAAAGGTCTTTGCTGGTCTGGAAGTTAGTACTTAGCAATATTTTTGAAATAGAGTTGGTCGAAGTAGGGTAGAGGATGGTAACAGATTTATAAAGAGGTGTTACAAATGTTGGAGAGGTGAAGATAAAACTTAATAATGCCGTAAAAGCCAGTATGATACCAATAGTTTTTCGGTTTTGGATTACCAAATTTAACAGGCTGAATGAATTAAGTTCACCTTTTATCGGTTCGTGCATGAGTTTTCACAGTTTTGAAAAGGTCGTCAAAAATAGATATTTTACCGCTTATGGCAAGGGATTATTTTTCTTTTGATTACTTTTTACTTTTTCTATTGATTGGAATAAAAAATACAAACAATGCCTTCAGATTTAGTAATCCGCTTAAAAAGGCAACAATTACACTGAAAGTTCCGGCCATCATCAAATTTATTATCCAGTGAAATGGCAGCTGTTCGCTGAGATATCCTGCCAAGCCAGCTAATGATATAAAAATGATTAACCTAAGCCAGAAATACTTTCCGAAATTGAATTTGAAAATTTTTATTGCCAGGATAAGTTGTAAAATTGCTGTAAACACTTGCACACTTAAGCTGGCCCAGGCCGCTCCATATGCCTGCCACTGTGGGATTAAGATCAGGTTGATGCTAACATTCACAATCACACCACTGGCAGCAACGATATTGAGAAGCTTAAGATTGCCATTGGCCGTAAGTAAGGTACCGAAAATATAGGTGATCGAAACGGCAACAAAACTACCCATCAGCAATTGAAACACCCTGGCCGATTGTGTGATGCGCCATTGAAATTCAATTGCTGTTTCTCCAATTTGTTTGCCATAAAGCAATTGCATGATTTCTTCGCTGTAAAAAAAGGAAAGGATGGCAGCAATGGTTGTCATGCTGATGATGATGCTGAAAGAGAGTTTTACCAGTGAGCCAACTGATTCTTTCTTTTTGATCAGCGCGGCAAACATGGGAAGCAGTAACACAGAGAAAAGCAAGGAAATATTATTGCCAGCATCAAGCAAGCGAAAGGCACGACTGTATATTCCGGTTTGCAGCTTTCCTTCCACTCCTTCGAGCAAACGCTCTAGTAGAACGGGTTCCAGCCGGTTATAAAAACTCATCAGCAAAACTAGCAAGGCATAAGGAATACTTTTTTTGAGGATCATTAAGGAAAAGGGCAGGTTGAAACTCAGTTTGATTTTCCCTGAATACCTTAATATTATGATGGCTGCCAATAAAACAGTTACTGCATAAGCTGCTGTTTGGGCATAGACATACCATTCTATCTTGAACTGCCCGGCAAACAAACCTGACCAAAGCAGAAAACTACAGATGACGATCATCAGCAAACGGTCGAAAACAGACAAGAGGCTATCGGTTTTGAAGAGGAGCAATCCTGAAATATTTGAACGGAGATAAAGCACAAACGAAAGCAAAACCTGATTCAATCCAACCCATGCCAATAGTTTTAGCTGAGTGCTGTCGTAGCCGATTATATAACCGATCAAAAATATAAGCAGGCCATAGGCCACAGCCAATAGAATTTTAAGTGCTGAAATACCAGCAAGATGCTTGTTCAGGAGCTGGTTATTCTGGGCGATGTTTCGGTTATTGAAATTGGTGATCCCCAGATCGAGCAGTATATAGAAAAGCGATGAAAAGTTGAAAAGCGAAAAGTAAAATCCATACATGGCATCTCCCACCGAGTTCTGAACAGCTCTGTCCACCCCCAGTATCCAAAACGGCTTGATCAGCAGATTCAGGAAAAGCAGTAGGGCCAGGTTTTTAATGAATCGGTTTTGCATCAATTGTTCATCTGCTTGATCGGGCTAAGGTACAAAAAGAAGTTTTGCGCTTTGCCGTAATGGATTAAATTCAACAAGTGTTTTTTCTTGGAGTATTTTTACTTTATATTTAATCTTCTAAATCAGCCTGAAGTGAATAAAGCACAAATTCGCCTGTTTTCTTGTTCCACTTCAGGGTGTTGCTGATAAATAGTGAAAACAAAAATAAAAAACGATCAAAACCCAACAGCTCTAGCAATGGTTTTTTTAATCGTGCCTTCATTTAAAATTCTGATATTTGCGGCAAAGTTAGCTGATAATTATTACATCCTAAGGCAATATATCGGATATGGGGCTACGAATTGCAGTAAATACACGTTTACTGATAAAAAATAAACTGGAAGGTATTGGTTGGTTTACATACGAAAACCTGATTCGTATTGTGAAGCATCAGCCTGAGGTAACTTTTTATTTCATCTTCGACAGGCAGCCGGATCCTTCATTTTTGTTTGCCGATAATGTGAAACCGGTTGTATTACATCCGCCGGCCCGACATCCGTTTTTGTTTCTCATTTGGTTTGAATGGTCGGTGAGACGTTACCTGAAAAAACTTAAACCCGATCTGTTTTTTTCGCCGGATGGCTACCTGAGCCTTGGAAGCAAAATTCCTGATTTGGCTGTGATGCACGATTTGAATTTTGAGCATTTTCCGGCTGATTTGCCCTTTTGGACACGCTGGTATTATCGCTATTTTTTTCCGCGATTTGCGCAAAAAGTAAGTCGTATTGCCACGGTCTCTGAATTTTCTAAGCAGGATATTGTTGAGCAGTATGAAGTTGCTCCCACTAAGGTTGATGTGGTTTATAATGGTGCCAATGAGCGTTTTAGCCCTTTGAATGAAGCAGAGCAGGAGGATGTGAGGGCCCGTTATACATCCGGTCAGCCTTATTTTTTGTTTGTAGGCTCTTTGCATCCACGCAAGAATCTGGCACGGCTGTTTAAGGCCTTTGATATCTTTTGCAGACAATACGATTCCTCAATCAGGCTTTTGGTGGCCGGGGAGAAAATGTGGTGGACCGAACCCATCAGAAAGGCTTTTGAAGGCATGGAACACCGATCGCGGGTTATCTTTTGCGGCAGGTTAAATTCACAAGAGTTGCATCGGGTTACTGCTTCTGCCTTGGCTATTACATATGTATCATATTTTGAGGGTTTTGGCATCCCTATCGTAGAAGCTTTTAGGTGTGGTGTGCCAGTAATTACTGCCAACGTAACGGCTATGCCTGAGGTGGCAGGAAATGCTGCACTTTTGGTTGATCCATTTGATGAAAATGCCATTGCCAATGCCATGCAACAAATGTCTGAAAACCCTGATCTGAGAAAAGAATTAGTTTCAAGAGGTTTTGAGCGGGCTAAATTATTTAGTTGGGATCAGGCTGCGCAAAAACTCTGGCAAAGTATGCTGAAGACCATTTCTGAATCGAATAAAATGAAGCTGTTATGAACGTATTAATCATAGGTGCCGGGGGGCGTGAACATGCCCTGGGTTGGAAGATCAGTCAAAGTAATCAGTGCGACAAGCTCTTTTTTGCACCCGGAAATGCCGGAACTGCTGAAGCTGGAACCAATATCCCTTTGGATGTGAACGATTTTGAGGGAATTCGCAAACTTTGTATCGAAGAGCAGATAAAGATGGTTGTGGTAGGTCCGGAGCAGCCATTGGTCGAAGGTATTGTGGATTTTTTTGGTGCTGATGAAAAGTTGAACGATGTTGCCATCATCGGGCCTGGCAAAGCAGGTGCACAACTGGAGGGCAGCAAAGCATTTGCCAAGCAGTTTATGATGGAGCATGGTATTCCCACGGCCAGTGCTTTTGAGGTAAATCAGAATAATCTTACCGAAGGTATTGAATACCTGCGCACGGTGGCCGCTCCCTATGTTTTAAAGGCCGATGGACTGGCTGCCGGCAAAGGAGTTTTGATACTTCACAGCCTGGAAGAAGCGGAGAAAGAATTGAGAGCTATGCTCGGAGGTAAGTTTGGTGCGGCATCCGAAAAAGTGGTGATCGAACAATTCTTAAGCGGGATTGAACTCTCGGTTTTTGTGCTTACCGATGGGGAGAATTATAAATTACTGCCATCGGCAAAGGATTACAAACGCATAGGAGAGGGCGATACGGGGCCCAACACCGGAGGTATGGGAGCTGTGTCGCCTGTGATTTTTGCCGACAAACAATTCATGGAAAAAGTGGAACAACGCATCGTGATTCCAACCATGAAAGGTTTGAAGAAACGTGGCATTGATTACAAAGGTTTTTTATTTATCGGTTTAATGAATGTGCAGGGTGATCCTTTTGTGATAGAATACAATGTCCGCCTGGGCGATCCGGAGGCAGAATGTATTTTGCCACGCATACAGTCTGATTTGTTAGCTTTGTTGATGGCAGTATGGAAGGGAAACCTGCACGAAGAAGAACTTGAAACAGACGACAGACATGCGGTTACGGTTGTGATGGTTTCGGGCGGCTATCCGGGAAATTATAAAAAAGGCTTTCCGGTTTCCGGTCTCGACTCCACCAAGGAGTGTGTTGTTTTTCATGCAGGTACCAGTGTGGATGTTGAAACAGCAGGTATAAAAACCAGCGGGGGAAGGGTGTTTGCCTTAACAGCACTTGATTTTTCAATCGAAAGTGCGCGAAAAGCTGTTTATAAAAATGTTAAAAAGGTAGAGTTTACAGCTGGAGCCTTTCGCAAGGATATTGGCGAAGACTTGATGGCTTACAAAAAGTAATATGTTAATCCGTTTTTTCAGATCGAGCTTTGCAGTGCAGTACCTTGTTGTATTGCTGATAGCTTTGGTAATGTGGCTTCCTGCTTTTCTGATGCCTCCTGCGATAGTGCTTATACCTGATGGGTCGGGTTTGTTGTTTGTTTTGTTGGCCGAATGGCTGAATGAGTTCACTTTTGTGGCAGTATTGGTTTCCTTTTTAATGGTTTTGTTGTTGTCGTTTTACTTTAATGAGGTGCTGGCTTCTAACCTGCTTATTGCACGCAATAGTTTTACCGGTGCACTCAGCTGGGTACTGCTTTTTAGTTTTAGCCCCCAAATAATTGGTTTTAGTCCCATGATACCAGCTGCTTTATTTGTTTTGGCTGCAATGCATATGTTGTTTTTAATTTATGATAACAGGGATGCTGTATTTTATGTTTTTAATGGCAGCCTTTTTATTGCCCTGGCCGGTTTGTTTTATCCTGCGGCCTTTGCCTTGATCGTATGGTATTTGTTGGGATTGGTGATTGCGTTGCAATTTGACTGGCGTAATCTTGGTGCTGCTTTTTTGGGTTTTATCACGCCTGTATATTTTGTATGGAGTTGGTTTTTTATAACGGATGAGCTTGCCGTTTTTTATCAGGTATTCGAATTTTCTATGGGAGTTCCAGAATTTATCTTTTTTTCAATGTTTAGTTTGACGGAATGGATAGTATTTGTTTTTTTTGTTTTGATAGTCATTGCGGCAGTGAATTTTGTCTGGACAGGAGAAAGCGAGCGTAACCTTGGTTTACGTAAGAAAATCAGTATGACCAATTTGTTGTTTTTGGTTACTTTGTTTTTGTTTTTTTGGAAACCGGCACAGCTTCATGCTTTGGTGCTGATTCCGTTAGCTGTTTATTTGGCTTACGATCTGGCTTTCAATAATAAGCTGCGACTGCGAACCATTTTCCTTTACTGTATGTTAATAGCAATGGGTATCAATCATTATTTTCAACTTTTACCGGATGGCATTAAAAGCATATTTTAATCCACAACTACTCGAAGCAGGATGCGATGAAGCAGGCCGGGGTTGTTTGGCTGGTCCGGTTGTGGCCGCAGCAGTGATATTAGATGCACGAAAGGACTATCCTGATTTGAATGATTCCAAAAAGTTGACAGCGAAGAGCAGAAGCAAACAGAGCCTGATGATTAAAACGGAGGCCTTGAGCTGGGGAATCGGCATGGCTACGCCTGAGGAGATTGACCAGATAAATATTCTTCAGGCTAGTTTTTTGGCGATGCACAGAGCTATCAGTCAATTGAAACGACAACCACAACTTCTGCTGATTGATGGCAACCGATTTAAGCCTTATGAAGAGATACCTTTTCAGTGTATCATTAGTGGCGATGCCTTGTACCAGTCTATTGCAGCTGCTTCGATTTTAGCCAAAACTTTTCGCGATGAGCTGATGATGCAGGCTCATGAAAGCTTTCCGGTATATGCCTGGGATCGGAACAAAGGCTATCCCACTTCCTTTCATAAAAAGGCTATCGCAATGCACGGCATTAGCCCTTTGCACCGCATAAGCTTCAATCACGGCAGGCAAACAAAGCTTGAGTTGTAAGTTTTTTTCGCTATCAACAGTTTATTGTTGAAGACTGTTTTTTATTGCGCCTGTTTGAGCTTTATTCTGAATTATCTTTGAAGCTTCTAATTAAGTTATGGTTCATGCAAATAGCTAGGTTCACTTATATCATTGCCGGAATTGTATTAGCAGCCGGAGTTTTATTTCTGATCTATTTTTTGAGACAAAGCAGCCAGGAAGAAACTGACGCCTGGCGGGCTGTTCCTGAGGATGCCATCATGGTGATGGAATGGCCTGAGCCGGGTACTCTTTGGAACAAGCTAACAAACAATACTTCTTTTTGGCCTGTAATCGAAAATGTGGATGCGCTTGTTGCCATCCAACAGAATTTGAATTGGGTTGATTCTTTATTTGCTGATAACAAGGAAATTATCGACTTATTCGGCCGGCAGAGATTGTTACTCTCCTTGCACAGTCAAAATGAATCATTTGCTTTTCTTTTGGTTGCTGAAGTGGGAAATGACCTAAAGATGAATCAGATACGCCAATCAATTCAACAACGGTTTCAGGGAAAGATTGAACTGGTTGAGCGTGGTCAGCAAAACCTTTCGAGTGTGTTGATAGTTGATACGGAATCAGATAAACAATACACCTTTGCAATTGAAGAGGGATTATTGATCGGAAGTTTTGATAAAGAATTGATCAGCAAAGCACTACTGGCACTCAAAGGGGGTAAGTCGCTTAAACAGAGCACCGAATTGCAACGGCTTGAGCCTACCAAAGGAAAAGCGGCCGAAGCATATGTTTATCTGCAGTATGATTATTTGGCCGGGCTGCTTGGTGCTTTTTCGGCGGATGCCTACTCTTCTGAGGTGAGTGATTTTCTAAGCAATCTTGCAGCGTGGTCGGCACTGGATGTGTTAGTGAAGGAACAGGATGTTTTGTTAAATGGTTATGCCTTGCCCGACAGTAGCGATTTTCTTTATCAGCTTCGCGGCTTGTCGTCAGGGATAAATACCTTATACAATATTTTGCCCTATAACACACGTATTTTGTTGATGTTCAATGTGGAAGATGTTATTACTTATTGGGAACGGGTATCTGATAAAGCTGTCACTTCTGATTTTGAGAGAAATTTTGGATTGAACATTCGGGATGAATTGCTGCCCGCACTGAGTGGTGAGTTGGGATTGGTATATACGGGTATTATGGATAAGCCGGTGTTTGTGGCTCGATTGGATCAGGAGCAGATGGCCGAGAGATTTATGGCACGGCTGGGGCAGGTGGCAGGTGGCCGTAGCGAGCGAAGCGTTGAAAATGCCGTAATTTATCAGATCAATACCACAGGTTTTGTTGGTAAAATTTTCGGAGGTGTTTTTAATAAAATTGGTGGGAAGTACTATATGATTTCTGATCAGTATCTCCTCGTAGCAGACGATGCAGCCCTTCTCGAAGAGATATTACATCTATACCGCTCCGGGCGAACCCTGGATATGAATGATAACTTTAAACGTTTCAGGCAGAATTTGTCCGATCAGGCTAATCTTTCGCTTTATATTAATTTGAGAGATGGTTTGCCCTTGCTGGAATCTTTTGGCTCAAACCAGCTCAAATATCAGCTGAAGCGTAACCAGCAGGTTTTTGGAGAGTTTGAGGCAGTGGCATTGCAGTTTACCAGTTTTAAGGAATTGATTTACCAGAGTGTCGTACTCAAGCATAATCCAAACTACAAGGAAGAAAGCCTGGTAGCCTGGAAAACAGAGCTCGACAATCCTATGGTAGGACAACCTCATATTGTTGAGGATCACCTAACATCAGGCTATAATCTGATAGTGTTTGATTCAGAAAATCAACTTTATTTTATCAATCCTGACGGAGAGGTCTTGTGGAAGAAACAGCTAACAGAAACACCAATCAGTGAGGTGTTTGTGGTGGATTATTATAAAAACGGGAAGTTTCAATTTTTGTTTAACACGGCTAATTACCTGCAGCTGATCGATCGCAATGGTAACAATGTGGCCGGTTATCCGGTGAAGCTTCGCTCGCAGGCTACCAATGGCATTGCAGTTTTTGATTACAATAACCGCAAAGACTATCGCATTCTGGTTTCCTGTGCCGACAAGCTCACCTACAATTACGAGCTCAAAGGAAGTCAGGTGGATGGCTGGCAAAAGCCACGTTCGCTCGAAATCGTTACCAAGCAGGTAGAGCGGCTCATCGCGGCCGGAAAAGACTATATTATCATCACTGATATCAAAGGTAATGTGAGAATTGTAGATCGGCGGGGTAATGTGCGAATTAGTCCGAGAGGCAAGCTCGAGAAGTCAATTCATGCTGATTTTTATCTGAATAAAACAAACAGCAAAGGAATACTGCTCACCAGCGATAAGCAAGGTAAACTGCTTTATGTTTCATCTGCCGGACAGCTTTCAACAACTGATTTTGGGCAGTTTAGTCCGGAACACTTTTTTTTGTATGAAGACTTTAATCAGGATGGAAACACAGATTTTATCTACCTGGATGGAAATGATTTGCTTATTTTCGACCGATTTAAAAAGGATTTATTTCGCTACACATTTAAAAATACGATTGTAACCAAGCCAAGGTTTTTTAACATCACAAAGCGTAAACGTTTACTTGGCATTGTTTCGGAAGCAAGCCGCGAGATTTATCTGATTGACAAAAACGGCAGGATGATCATTTCTTCAGGACTAACAGGCGAAACTCCCTTTGCTGTTGGCAGTTTGCACGATAGCGATGAGATTAATCTGGTTACCGGAGTTGGAAATACGCTTTATAATTATGTGATTTATTAATTACAATTTGGCACTGATCCATTTTCCTTTTTTCAAATAAATCCATGATAAAATACTTAGTATCAAGCCATAAAGTACTTCAGCCGTCCATACCATTGTTACGTTGGCATCCAGGATATTGATCAGAAAATAAACATAGATCAGATAAAATCCAAGCACTATCATTTCGATCATAAACGAAATATTGGTTTTTCCGGTACCCAACACCCCGTTGAAAAGTACAAAACCAATTGCCAGTAAAACAGCACTTGAATTAACGACCTGAAGCACAGGAATACTATTTGCAATCAATTCGGGGTTATTGGTGTAGATACTGATAATAGCCTGTGGAAAAATAATGCTTATGCTAATGAGCATTAATACTCCGCTGATGCAAAGCACAAGAATTCTCTTAAGTAATTTAAAGATCATCTCCGGAAATTTCATGCCAATCAGATAGCTAACCAAGGAGTTAGAGGCTGATGCAAAACCCCAAATCGGAATCATTAATACAACGTAAACGCTGCGGATAATGTTAGAAATAGCAAGAGCCTGTTCGCCAAGTTTTTCAACAAGCAAGAAGAAAGCAAACCAAACACTCAGCGAAAGAAAATTTTGTAACATAATTGGTCCCGATAGCTTGAATGTCCTGGTAAATAAGGCTTTGTCCCAAATACCAAACTGATACAAATTATATTTCTCAGGATGCTTACGGTATTGGGTGTTGATAATCAAAAACGCCAGAGCAATTCCTTCAGCTATCACCGAAGCCAGTGCAGCACCTTCGATGCCCATCTCCGGAAATCCCCAATTACCAAATATTAAGGCATAATCCAGGGCAATATTTACAATGGCCATTATTAATGTGCTCCAGGTGATGATCTGGGTTCGTGCAATCCCAATATAAAACGATCTGAAGAGTATCTGACCAAAAGCGAAAAACAAGCCATAAACCCTGAAATCCAGAAAGCTCACACTTGCCTGGTAGATAGCATCTGAGTTGATTAACAGCCTCAGTATCTGGCTTCCAAAAAACAAAAGGACGAAAAACGCAAGCAATGCCAGAGGCATCATAAAGTAAAATGCATGAACAAAGGTTTTGCCAATCAGGTGATTTTTTCCTTCGCCAAACCGGCGTGCGATAATAATTTGTGCCCCTGTCCCAAATCCCAGGCCAAGCATATTCAATACCAGATAGAACATCCCACCCAATGCAGAAGCACCTAATGCCACTTCGCCCACACGACCAAGAAAGGCTGTATCAGTGACATTGATCAGGTTCTGCGCCACACTACCCAGGATAATGGGATAGGCGATGTTCCAAATGCGGGAATAAGAAATATTGGGTTTCACCTGATGAAAAAAATTGAGGTGCAAAGGTAAGTCAAATGTCGCTTTGACTTTTCGGAGTGGGCTCAAGAAATGAATTTTATGCTATGCTTTATTGGATAATCTATACAAACCATAGCTTAAATAGCCTGATTTATTGCAAATGGGTCATCCTTTGAAGCATTTATGAGATAGAACAATTTTTCATTTTATTGCCATATACTTTGTGTGTAGGTCAAACAAAAGAAGCTGTCAGCTGTTTTCAATATAAATGCATCTAAGATGAAAATAGTCGTATCAGGAGGGA
>JAQVGO010000089.1 GCA_028696715.1 Bacteroidales bacterium | reverse complement strand
TTAACAACAATGTGTTGGCTAGCCTGTCGTACGCCATCTTCTGTGTTGCCTGCGACTCGAAGTATATCGATACATCTTCGTCTTGTCGCCTCGAATCTGGCATACGACAGACTTTTTCAGCAGACCCGAAATAGAAATTGATAATATCAAAAAAATGTCGGAAGACTCATTCTCCGGCATTTTTTTGTTTTCACACTAAAAGCTTAATACCTGTTAATGCAATTCAGATCGCTGAAAGCAATTTTTAGTCGTTCGATCATAGCTTTTTCGCCTTCGCGAAGCCATTTGCGCGGGTCGTAATATTTCTTGTTTGGGCTGTCTTCGCCATCCGGATTTCCAATCTGTGCTTGCAGATAATCGTGGTTTTTAGCTTCAAACTTACGCACGCCATCCCAGAATGCCCATTGGGTATCGGTATCAATATTCATTTTTACAACACCATATCCAAGGGCTTCTTTGATCTGTGCCGGCTCAGATCCCGAACCTCCGTGGAATACAAAATTCACCGGATTGGGGTCTGTTTTAAATTTTTCCTGGATATATTTTTGAGAATTATGCAAAATGATGGGTTGTAATTTTACATTGCCGGGTTTATAAACACCATGCACATTGCCAAAAGCTGCTGCCACCGTAAAGCGATCGCTCACACTCCGAAGCACTTCAAAAGCACGGGCTACCTCTTCGGGTTGGGTGTAAAGTTTTGAGCTGTCAACACCGCTGTTGTCCACACCATCTTCTTCACCGCCCGTGATTCCCAGTTCAATTTCAAGCGTCATGCCCATTTTCGACATGCGTTCGAGGTAGCGTTTGCTTATTTCCAGGTTTTCCTCCAGCGGTTCTTCCGAAAGATCGAGCATATGCGAGCTGAACAACGGCTTTCCGTATTGTTTGTAAAATGCTTCTCCGGCATCAAGCAGTCCATCAATCCAGGGAAGTAATTTTTTGGCGGCATGATCGGTATGTAAAATAACCGGAACACCATAATATTCAGCTAATTGATGAATGTGGTGGGCTCCGGAAACAGCTCCGGCAATGGCTGCTTTTTCGCCTTCGTTGCTAAGGCCCTTTCCGGCATAAAAGGCAGCCCCTCCATTCGAAAACTGAATGATAACAGGTGAGTTCACTTCGCGGGCAGCTTCGAGTACAGCATTAACCGAGTCAGTTCCAATAACATTGACAGCTGGCATCGCATATTTACCAGCTTTGGCAAATTTAAAAATGGTTTGCAGGTCGTCGCCACTGGCAACACCCGGCTTTACGTGATCAGATAATTTGTTCGACATGATTAAAAAATTTTATGTTCTTGGTATTAAATATTCAAGGATTTTTTGATTCAGTTTGATAATGATTAAATGGGTTGTTCTAATTTGCTAAGTTTATCCAATTGATTTTTAATGATTGTCATTAATTCGTTTTTATTAATAGGTTTGGCAATATAATCATCAAAACCTGCCTCGAGCATTTTTTCTCGATCGCCGGCCATAGCATACGCAGTTTGGGCAATGAATGGGATATTTTTATAAATCGGATAATCTGCTTTTATCTTGTGCATCAATTGAATTCCATCCCAGGGTGAAGGCAGGTTGATATCAAAAAGCATCACCTGAAAGACATGAGCTTTTTTATGTCGCTCGCTGATAATCTTGAGTGTTTCTTCTCCGTCCACGGCCATAGTGATTTGCCCTGCTTTTTGAAGTATTTTTTGAAGCACCAGTCGGTTCATCCGGTCATCTTCAACGATAAAGATGTCCAGTCTGCCAATTTCAGGGGCATTGGGTATTGGAAGTGCTGATAGAACGGTTTGTTTTTCGTTTGCATTGGGTTTGCATGATAAACCTATAGTAACTGTGGTGCCCACATTACGTTTACTGTCAATTTGTATTTCGGCCTGCATCAGATCGAGCAATCTTTTGGCCAGCGGAAGCCCTAAACCGGCACCCTGGTAGGAGCGGCCATAGCCCGAGCTTTCTTGTCTGAAAGCTTCAAAAAGGTGGTGCTGATATGAATCTTCCATGCCGACACCGGTATCTTTTATTTTGATAATAACCCTGTTATTCTGAGGGGTGTAATGGCTGTGGATGGTAACAAACCCTTCGTTAGTGTATTTGATCGCATTATCAATCAGAATATGGAAAACACGCATTAGTTTGGCATTATCAGCAATGATTGGTGGTACTTCTTCCAGTTTGGCTTTGAATGCCAGTGATTTTTCGTTTGCAGCAAAAATAGTGAGATCAATCACATTTTGAAGAATTTCATTTACAGCACATTCGTGAAGCTCTATATCTATGTCATTGGCCTCAATCCGACTGATATCAATGATGTTGTTGAGCAGGTTTAGCAGCCTGTCGCCACTTTGTTGTATGCCCTGTGCATACTCGTAAAGCGTTTTGTTTTCCATCAGCGAAAGCTCTGTTTCGAGCAAGCTTGAAAAACCAATGATTCCATTAAGTGGCGTACGGATTTCGTGACTCATATTGCCAAGAAAAGCGTTTTTCAGGTAATTGGCATCTTCGGCTTTTTTGAGGGCGATTTTAAGTTTGAGGTCCTTCTCGCGATGTTCTTGAAGCCTTGACTCCAGTTCGGCAGTGCGGCTCTTTACTTCGGCTTCGATGTCTGCTTCTTTTTGCTTGTATTCCCCGAGAAGTTTTTGCTCGGCTTGTTGCAGCGATTTGAGTTTTTTTTGAGTTTGAATTCTTGTGTATATCGTCAAAATAAGTAAGATCGTTAAGAGCAACAAGGACGAAATAAGAACGAAGCTGATTGCACTAATGGATTCAGCTTGTTTTTTGGGGAGTAATTCCGCAAACGGTTTCGAAGCCTGGTTTTCCGGAGAATAATTGACCTCTGCCAAAAACGTGAGGGCTTTGTTGAGGTAAAAGGCTGCACTGTCGAAATTGTTTTGATCAGCCTGAATCCCGGCCAGTAGTTTTAAGGCTTCGATATTGTGCTGGATATCAGTATTGGTGTGTTTTGTGTCGGCTGTAATTTCTTTTAAATAACGTATGGTAGTGCTGGTGTCGATATGGAGGTAAGCTTTTGCCAGCTCCAGCTTTATTGCCTTCTGATTATTGGCAGCAGCTTCAGAAAGCTTCATTTCGAGGCTGTCAATCCTAAAAACCAGCCGTGCCGATTGTGCCTGCACATTACTATAGTGCAGCAAAACCAGAATGCACACAAAAAACATCAATCCGTATGAATTTAGTTTTTGAAAGTTGTATTGCATTGTAAATAAGTTACTCAAGGGCTGGGAATGCATTTTTCCTGCGTTTACTCACACAAAGTTACACTAAATTTTGATTGAGACTTTCTTAATCATAAACCATACTATTCCTATTGGTTAAGTTTTTATCATCTAAAATTTAAGACGCATTGCTAAGATATTTCAATTATGTATCTGGACTGAAAATTATTGGTTCGTTTCGGCAAGACCCTCATTGTGAAATAAATAACACTATTCTTATTTGGTCTAAATTATCATTTTTTGAATTAAGTTGTATCTTTACCGGCTTTAATTCGGATTTAAAAAGCATTAAAAATCTGGAATAAAACAACATACATTTAATCTATGATAAAAAAAGTATTAGTAGCCAACAGGGGCGAGATTGCTGTACGCATCATGCGTTCGTGCAGGGAAATGGGCATCAAAACGGTAGGGGTTTTTTCGGAAGCCGATCGTAGCTCGATGCATGTGCGCTATGCTGACGAGGCTTACTTTATCGGACCATCGCCCTCGGCCGAAAGCTATCTGAGAATGGACAGAATTCTGGAGGTAGCAAAAAAGTCCGGTGCAGATGCCATACATCCCGGATATGGGTTTTTATCTGAGAATGCTTCTTTTTCGGCTTTATGCCAAAAGGAAGGCATTATTTTTATCGGCCCCGATCCATATGCAATCGAAACCATGGGCGATAAAATTACCGCACGTAAATCAATGATAGCGGCTAATGTGCCAGTTGTGCCCGGCACCACCGAACCCATCACCGACCTTAAAAAGGCAGTTGAAGTGATTAAGGAAATCGGCTTACCTGTGATGATCAAAGCCAGTGCCGGTGGAGGTGGAAAAGGGATGCGACTGGTAAAGGAAGAATCGAAGATTATCGATGCTGTTTCGGCAGCACGCTCCGAAGCCAAAGCAGCTTTTGGTGACGATGCTGTTTATATTGAAAAATATATCGCTTCGCCGCACCACATTGAATTTCAGATATTAGGAGATAAACATGGGAATGTGGTTCACCTTTTTGAACGGGAATGTTCGGTTCAGAGAAGGCATCAAAAAGTGGTTGAAGAAACTCCATCACCCATCATGACCCCCGAAGTGAGGGCCCAGATGGGCGAAGCCGCAGTGGCTGCCGCCAAAGCTGTGAACTATCATGGTGCAGGAACCATTGAGTTTATTGTGGATGACAATCTGAACTACTACTTTTTGGAGATGAATACCAGGCTTCAGGTGGAGCATCCGATTACGGAACGTGTGGTTGGTGTGGATCTGGTGAAGCAGCAAATAAATATTGCCAACGGATTGCCGCTCAAGTTTAAACAGGAAGATCTGAAACAAAGCGGACATGCCATCGAAGTACGGATCTATGCCGAAGATTCGGATAATAACTTCATGCCTTCGCCCGGAACAATAAAACACATAACCGAACCATTGGGATTGGGCGTACGACATGATGGATATGCCTACGAAGGCTATGAAATACCGATGTATTACGACCCTATGATATCAAAGCTTATCGTTTGGGGCGAAACCCGTGAAGAAGCAATAGCCCGCCTTAAACGTGCCTTATACAACTATAAAATTACAGGTGTAAAAACCTCCATACCTTATTTACATCGTATCCTGGAAGTACCGGCTTTCGTAGAAGGACGTTACAACACGCATTTTATTGAAGAGAATCAACAATACCTTCAGCCCCGCAGGCATTGTAGCGGGCGATGTGAAGATGTTGCTGCCATCACTGCATTTTTTGATTATCTCACCAAGCTTGAGAAATTGCAACCCGCAGTACCTTCAAAAGAGCTGGGTAGCAGCTGGAAGGACTTTGGTCGGAAACGTTCGATTTTGAGATTGTAAAATTTATATCCCACTACATTATGTCGTACGAAATTAAGATTAACGATCGCATTGCACAGGCAGAATTATTGAGCCGAAATGGGAATCAAATTCAGGTAATGCTTGATGACAAGCTGTATGAGCTTGATATAGTTGAAGTTGAAAGAGGTGTTTACAGCATTATTCATGATAATAGTTCGTTTAATGTTGAATTGGTGGAAGCCAAAAATGCCAAAAGCTATACTGTAAATACTCTTTACGAATCCTTTGATGTACAGATAATTGATGCTGAATCGAAGTATTTGATGAACCGTAAAAAAGATGATGGAGAAGACGATCTGGTAATCGCTTCACCGATGCCCGGGAAAGTGGTTAAAGTTCTTGTTAAAGCAGGCGATCGGGTTAAGGCCGGTGAAACTGTTGTAGTAGTTTCTGCCATGAAGATGGAAAGTGAGTATAAAGTGAAGCAGGATCGGCTGATAAAGAAAGTACTTGTAAAAGAAGGTGATACCGTGGCCGGTGACCAGCCTATGGTGATTATTGAATAAGAAATCAACAGAAAAAAGGAAAACCATGTCAATAGAAAACAAATTCAAACTGCTTCAGGAAAAAGACAGTCAGGCCGAACTTGGAGGTGGAGAAGAACGCGTCGGTAAACAACATGCGGCCGGACGCAAAACAGCGCGTGAAAGATTAATAGACCTGCTCGATCCCAATACTTTTGCCGAGATCGACAAATTTGTTACCCATCGCACAACTGATTTTGGGATGGACAAACAAAAGTTTCTGGGAGATGGTGTAGTTACGGGATATGGAAAAATAGACGGACGTCTGGTTTATGTATTTGCTCAGGATTTTACTGTTTTTGGAGGTTCGTTGAGTCGTGCCAATGCGGATAAAATTGTTAAGATCATGGATTTGGCCATGAAGATGGGTGCACCGGTGATCGGACTGAACGATTCAGGAGGAGCACGCATTCAGGAAGGTGTGGAAAGCCTGGGAGGTTATGCCGATATTTTTTATCGCAATGTGATGTCATCAGGTGTCATTCCACAGATTTCAGCCATTCTCGGTCCCTGCGCCGGTGGTGCCGTTTATTCACCGGCCATCACCGATTTTATTATGATGGTCAAGGACACCTCTTATATGTTCGTAACCGGACCTGATGTTATCAAAACCGTTACACACGAGGAAGTTACAAAAGACGAGCTGGGTGGTGCCATGACGCATAATTCCAAAAGTGGTGTGGCTCACCTGATGGCCGAGAATGACGAACAGGCCATGATGATGCTTCGCGAATTGATGAGCTTTCTGCCTTCAAACAATATGGAAGACCCACCAGTGAAAGTGTGTACGGATAACATCAATCGCGAGGATGAAAAGCTCGATACCATTGTGCCCGACGATCCAAACAAGCCCTACGATATGCATGAGATCATCAGCAAGGTAGTTGATGATCATCATTTCTTTGAAATACAACCGTATTATGCCAAAAATATCATCGTGGGATTTGCCCGTCTGGGAGGCAAACCAGTAGGTATTGTTGCCAATCAGCCGGCGGTTTTGGCTGGCGTGCTCGATATCGACAGTTCCACCAAAGCAGCCCGTTTTGTCCGTTTTTGCGATGCCTTTAATATTCCGTTAATCACCTTTGAGGACGTGCCTGGATTTTTGCCCGGAACTACGCAGGAGTTTGGCGGAATCATCAAACACGGAGCTAAACTCTTATATGCCTTTGCAGAAGCAACAGTGCCTAAATTGACTGTCATCACCCGCAAAGCCTATGGCGGAGCTTATGATGTGATGTCGAGCAAGCATATTGGTGCGGATATGAATTTTGCCTATCCAACAGCCGAAATCGCAGTGATGGGCCCCGAAGGTGCTGTTAACATTATCTATAAGAATAAATTAAACGAAGAAGACAGGCAAAAAGCTATTGATGACTACCGTAAAACATTTGCCAGTCCATACAAAGCAGCTGCCCTGGGCTATATTGATGAAATCATCTATCCCCGTCAAACACGAAAGAAGCTGATACAGGCACTGGAAATGACGCAATCAAAGTCAAAGCTTAACCCGCCCAAAAAGCATGGAAATATCCCACTTTAATTGAATATTAAAATTTTTTGAAATGCCGGTTAGAAAAATCTGACCGGCTTTTTTATTTAAATAGCGAATAGAAATTTTCCATGGATCTGATAAAAGTTCTGTTGATGAGCGGATCCTGCAACCAGCGGGGAAACAGAGGATCGGCAGTAGCATAGGCCGAAAAGGAAACGAATGTGCTAGAAGGGCTTAGAGCGTAAATTTTCCACTCGCTATTGTATCGACCAAAGTCGTTCACCTCACATTCAAAAGGAGGATCATAGTTGTTGCTGCTGTTGATAGTAAAGGTGATAAGTGGCAAAAACGGATGACGAGTTTCTTGAACTTCTGCAATTAAATACCTGTTTCGTAAAGGCCAGGGAAGTTTAAAAATCATAAAGATCACCCAAAGATTTTTGTTGTGTCTCAAAATGAGCTGGGTCTTGTCCACATTAGTCATCCATTCAGCAACCAGCTTGTAGTTCCTTAATTTGACAGCGATATCTTCGGGGGAAACATCATGCAAGATCATCTGGGCTTTGCGCTCTTTTACTTTTTTGTTGTTTTCGAGGTAAAGCCAGCGTTGTTCCGAAACCAATAAGTTACTTTTTCCCATTTCCTCCCAGGATGTTTTAGTTAGAATACCATTTTTTTCATCGGCATCTACAAAGGGAATATTAGAAATCAACTTACTCATTGCCAGTGGACTGAACAAAAGCAACAGCACAATCAGCAGCCGGATAGTGTTGGAAATTCTCATATTAGCGAGCATAAAAGTAAGTTAAATACGGAAACATGCAATAAATCAGTGTGTTTTGAAATTGAGAAACAATTTTTAGTGCTTTGATAAAAGCTGATTCAGATTGAATATAGCTTATTTTTGTGCTTATGAAAAGACTGATGAAATATGATAACAGTAGAATTTCTCGACAGTGAACTTTATAACTGGGTAGTTTTGCCTTTGTTGATAGCCCTGGCCCGTGTGATGGATGTTACAGTGGGCACTATCCGTTTGATCTTTGTATCGCGCGGATACAAATATCTGGCACCTTTGCTTGGTTTTGTGGAAGTGATAATCTGGCTACTGGCCATCGGACAGATCATGCAGCAACTCGACAATGTGATGAGCTATATTGGTTATGGCGCCGGCTTTGCCCTGGGAAATTACATTGGCATCATAATGGTCGAAAAAATGACTATCGGCACAGTGGTCATTCGGATTATTCCCAAAAAGGATACAGCCGACCTGATTGCACATCTGCGTGAAGCCAATTATGGCGTTACGGCGGTTGATGCAACAGGCAAAAGCGGACCGGTCAAGATGTTATTTAGTATTGTTAAGCGGAAAGACCTGGCTGATGCTTTAACGATTATCAATCAGCACAATCCGCAGGCATTTTATACCATCGAAGAAGTTCAAAGGGTAAACGAAGGCTATTTTAGAGCAACTCAAAAGAAGTCGTTTTTAGCCGGAGGATTATTTAATATGGGCCAGCTTCGAAAATAGTCAAACGACAACAAACCGGCACGTTTTTTGGTGTTTTTAGGGTGTAAATCAATACCTAAAAGCCATGATCAGTTATAAAACACCACAGGCTGATCTCGAGAGCAAGAAGGGCCTGTTTTTTGAAATTGGATTAGCAGTTGCTTTATTAAGTATTTTTTTGGCCTTCCAGATTAAGCGACCGTCGCGAACTACAACATTTGATTTTGACTACGGCGAACTGAATATCATTCAGGAAGAGATGATCCAGACGCATCAACCCACAACACCTCCGCCTCCCAAGCAGCCAATGCAGCAAATAACCCTGTTAACCGTTGTTGAGAACACCGAAGAGGTTGAAACGGAAATTCATATCCAGGCTGAGGTTGATCAACAAACCGAGATTCCGGAATATACCCCGCTGGAGCGTCCGATGGAGGAAGAGGCTATTCAGGAAGAAGAGATATTTCTGGTTGTAGAAGATCAACCTGAATTTCCGGGAGGTGAAGCAGCCCTTATGACTTATTTTGCAAATAACATAAGGTATCCTTCAGGAGCCAGAGAATTGGGTATTCAGGGAACTGTTTATGTTAGCTTTGTTGTAGAACCCGATGGATCTGTTTCGCAGATTGAGGTACTTAGAGGCATTGGCGGAGGCTGCGACGAAGAAGCTGTGCGGGTGGTTCAGAATATGCCACTCTGGAAACCGGGCAAGCAACGCAATATCCCGGTGAGGGTACGCTTCAATTTGCCAGTTCGTTTTAAACTGCTTTGATATCTTACAAGGTACTTAAACCGGATAAGTAATCGCTTCTGAATTATTTGCATCTTTGCAGGGTGAAAACAAAGGAGTTTGTTGGCGGATTTAATCTGGTTATCATATTGTTGTTTAGCACTTTATGTTTACAACAATGTGCTAATCCGGTAATGCCTCGCGGGGGCGAAAAAGACATAATTCCGCCCAAGGTTCTAAAAGCTGTCCCGGAGAATTATGCTGTAAATTTTGATGCAAAACGGATCGAACTCACCTTTGATGAGTTTGTGAAGTTGGTTGATATGCAAAAAAACTTGCTTATCTCGCCACCGCTTAAGACAAATCCCGAATTTCGTTTGCGTGGAAAGACCCTGCAGATTTCTTTTGATGAGCCATTGATGGAGGAAACCACCTATACACTCTTTTTTGGTGACGCCATTGTTGATCTTACCGAAGGCAACCCATTAACAGGATATAATTATGTGTTCTCAACAGGAACTTTGCTCGATTCATTAAGTTTGGGCGGAATAGTGCTGAATGCCTTCGACCTCACTGTTCCTGAACAGGCTTATGTAATGCTTTATTCCAACATTCCCGACACGGTTTCAGCTGATTCTGTGCCCTATTTGATCAGGCCCCAATATATTAGCCGTACCGATTTGGAAGGTCATTTTGCGTTGGAAAATCTCAAAGATACTGTTTATCAGCTTTTTGTGCTTAGTGATATGAATAGTAATCTCTTGTATGATATGCCTGGTGAAAAGATTGCCTTTTTAGACAGCCTGATTCAGCCGGTGTATGTGGAGCCAAGACTACCAGATTCAATGCTTCTGCTGAGTGACAGTATGTTAACAGACACTTTACTTCGGGATGTATTTTCTGTTACTGACTCATTGATTACGGATCTGGAGATGATTTCTGACACTTTGACTGATACTTTGGTTAATGAGAGCATTCTGCCACCCGAGCTTGATATCCCTCTCTTTATGTTTGAAGAGCAAGATTCTGTGCAAAGACTTTTGCGTGCCGAAATGTTAAGGCCCGGTTTGTTGCAGTTTGCCTTTCGATACCCGACAAAAAATTTAATAATCAAAGAATTAAGACCCTTACCCGATAGCTTTGAGATATTTGAGGTAGTGTCAAAGGCTGCAGATACTGTGCAATGGTATTATCCTGCACAAATAACAGATAGTTTGTTTTTAAAAATTCAACAGGATACTGTAGTTAATGATACGGTTTCGCTCTCACTGGCTCCAAAGAAGACGGTAGCCTCGAGAAGAAAAAAAGAGGAAGATGAAAAAATCCCGGCACTTAATCTGGTTCCCAACATCAAATCGCGAAAGCTCGACATTCCCAAGCCCCTGCAGATACGCTTTGATGAACCCGTTGTTCGATATGCCATGCGCGATACCAACTGGTTGCTTATAAACGATGACACCTTGTATAACCGGCTACATTTCAAGCAAATAGATTCGTATGGATTTACTTATCAGCTGGATACAACATTTGATGCTGAAAGCCGTGTTATGGTTCGTTTTCCCGATTCGGTTTTCTTCGGATATAGTGGAAGAACCAACGATACCACTCAACTCATTTTTAGCATTCCTGCATTGGATCAGTATGGCAATCTGTTTGTTGATATAAGAGTTCCTGATGAGGGAAGAAATTTTATAGTGCAGCTCCTTGATGATAAAGAAAAAGTACTTGATGAACGAAATGTTTCCTCCTCAGGTTTACTTGATTATCTTTATTTGTTGCCCGGACAATATATGTTGAAACTAATTGATGACCGAAACAGAAATGGCCGTTGGGATACCGGAGATTACCTTAAAAAGCAACAAGCTGAAAGGGTGTTTTATTTTCCGAAAATGATAGAAATAAGAGCAAACTGGGACCAGGAAGAAATTTGGGAACCAAAAATATGAAGATCAAAGTAATTCAGCGATCAGCAATCGGTACACTGTTCAATACAGCGTATAATATCCGATAATGTTTTGTTTCGAAGGGAGTAAAAGATTTTTTTTCCATCACGTTTAGCTTCCAGTATGCCTTTATTTTTCATGATATTCAAGTGATGCGAAGCAGCAGCCTGTTCGATATCCAGTTTCAAATAAATCTCAGTAACACTCATTTTGGCGCTT
>JAQVGO010000088.1 GCA_028696715.1 Bacteroidales bacterium | reverse complement strand
ACTTTGGCATCAATTTCTTCCACATGACCACGTGCTTCCTGATGATCATAAGGCAACATCTCACGTGAGCGGGCTTCCCAGGCTTTTTTTATTGGCACAAAAGGATGATTTTGAGAAACCATCAATTTCATTTTATGAGAGCCATAGCGACCATCCTCAATAAAACGCAGATTAGCTTCCCAGGCAGCAATAGCACCCGTTCCGCTTCCGATGGCCTGAAAATAATAATCCGGAATACGGCCTATAAAAGTGGTGGCCGAAAGCATAGTAGTTCCCATGCCATCTCTTCGGGCAACGTTTTTGGCTCCGCCTTCAGCATAAAAACCCTCTAAACCAATAATTTGATTAGATAGGTGGATGGCATCAAAATAGTCGCTTCCCTTTTCGGTGGTCAGTAATTTTACGCAGGGATTCAATGGTTTTTCAAACCAGAGCGCATCCAGATTTGCTTCCGGAACACACAGTAAAAGAGGGATTTGGTTATCGGAACAAACCTGTGCAAATGCTCTTGCTGTATTTCCCGCCGAGGCTACAACCAAGACCTTCGATTTTTGAGCATCTGTCATTCTTCCGCCTACGGCATAAGCTTCAGTTTCCTTGAACGAACAAGTAGGCATTGCAGCACCTTTTTCGGGCCAGTAACCACTAAAAGTAATGTAAAGGTTTTCGAGCGATAAAGCTTTGGCCAGTCCGGTGCTTTTATAGGTGATGGGTGACGAAGATCCCCGAAGTATCCGATTTACCGGCAACCAGTCTGCATAGGTGTAAAGGCCATAAGCATCGCCTTTCGGCTGAATTTGTTTGGTCGCATAAACGGCTCTGATCAAGCTTGGCTGTTCACCGTCCGGTGGATCGAGCAACCAGCCCGTATCGTCAAATACCTTTCCTGATGCAATTGATTGTAACTTATAAGAGGTGGGCGTAAAGTTAATTTCCATTGAATAGCATTGTCAAATTGAAAATGAGTAGCAAAGGTACAAAAAGCGAATAATTTTATCGACTATTTCTTTTGAGATAATGGGTCGTCCGGCATTTGTTTCATATCCTTTAATAAGAATACAAAGTATCGTTTTGCAGGTATTCCACGCCGGCTTATCGTAATAGTGTCAGCTGGAACAATTTGTTTAAAGTATTCAGAATAAATGCTATCGGGTGATTGATAATCGCGGCTGTTTGTGATATACCAATAATCTGCCCCCATTTGAAAGTTTCCACGTTCACGATTGATCCACATATATTTATGTAGATTTTGTGGTTTGCCTAACCCAAAAACTTTCATTGCTAAAGGTCGGGCGATATAATAATCAATATGTGCCAGCGGAAACCAGTGATCTCCAATTATTCCAGCTTGCTTAGGCATTTCACCTGAGTTTTCATGTTTTTCAACAAGCTCTCCGAAATGTTTGTCCATTCCCCGCCAACCATACATATCAAGCGTAACATCATTTTTGCCCAGCTGATGAAAGTACTGCTGGTCTTTTACAGGAATTATTGCATATTTTATTTGCAAAGCTCCTAAAAGAATTACAATGAACAGTAACAGCATGGCCATTTTGACAACAATTGGAATTCGAAAGTTTTTGGCTTTTTTTTGTTCATCCAGCCATGCGGCAGCAAAAAAGATCAAACTAACATAGGCCGGACTTGTCCAGTGCGGGAGCGTCGATCTGAATAAAGCAAAAAACAAAAAGATCAAAATCAAAGGGAGTGAGATGAAGAGTAATAAGTTGTATTCCACAATCCGAAAACTGAATTTTGATTTAGCAAGACCGATCAGCCCAATAACAGTGAGTACCACATTTATAGGATTATTATAGAGTAGTTGTCCGGCTATTTCCGTAAAAAATAAATCAAGACGTAGCGGACTGTTCACTAAACTGATTCGCTCACTTTGAAAGCTGAAACTGATAAAATCATTTTGCAGATTCCAGATGAATAGCGGTAGGAGTAGAATGATTGACAATAGTATTGATGCATATAAGCTCCACGATTTGAGCCAATTACGTCTGTATATCAGTACATAGATTCCAACTCCGAACCATAAAAATACGGAAGTGTACTTGGAGAGCATGGCCAGGCCCGTGAAGAATCCGGCTAATAACATTTGGCGATTTTGATCGGAGGTGTTCGTACTGGAGAATGCTTTAATGAACTGTAATATGGCCAAGAGCCAAAAAAAGTTTTGAGGAGTATCGGGAAGGATAAAAATTCCTGTTATTACAAAGGAGTAAACGGAAGCATTGTATAAAAGTGCTGCATAAAATCCTGTTCTTGAGTTTTTTAACATACTCCCAATCTCAAAAATCAAAAGGGTGTTAACCGTCATCAAAACTACGGAACTCATGCGTAAAAACAATTCGCTGTCGAACAATAGGTTAAGACTAAAAAGCTGAATCATCCAGCCCACCATTGGCGGATGATCAAAATGACTCCAATCGGGGTAAAGGGCATAGGTCCAGTAATATACTTCATCGTTTCCTAGTTCGATCCAGGCTGCCAGCAATGCACGAATTGCAAAACTCACAAAAAGTACCCACAAAAGTGGTTTTGGAAGCGACTTCATCCAGTTCATCAATGCATAGATTTTTTTGATTTTGATCGGCGTCTGATAACAATAAAAAATAATAGGGCTAACAGTAAGATGTTACCTGACCTTCTTAGCCAAGTGCCTGTAACATCAAGGCTGGCAAGGCTTTGTCGCTTCAAATCTCCTTGCGTTTCGGAGCGGGTGATAGGATTCAAATACATCACTGATCCATCATCGAAATAAATTTCGGTTCTGACGTATGTATCTGAATCTTTAATTAAATAGAATCCTAATTCGCTATTTACAATTCTATGCAGCATTTTGCCATTTTGCCCGATAAAATACATGCTATCAGCCGTTTTGCTTACAACAACACTTAAGGTATCCAAATTCAATTTGGCTGAAACCAAATATGGAATATGTTTTGATCTCTCAAATTTTTCCAGCATGGGTTCATCACCAATTCTAAAAAAGTCCATTCCATAAGCCATTCCATCATCCAGAGATCGAATAATTTCTGCGCGGTTTTGATTTTTGGCAAAGATCATCGTAAAGCGTCGGCCAACTTCATTACTATTCGACACATCATGGGCATCATCATTTGCAAGCATATAGATGCGATGGCCATTCGAAAGTACTGTATCCCAGTGTGGGACGGATAAACGGATGTTGTTCAACACTTCCATCAATTGGTATCCGCTTAAATACTTCATATCATTATAAGTGTAGCCATTTCGCAAAACCGGATGTGCCAGGGCAATGAGTTCGCAGTCCGCTTGTAATTCATTTATAATGTGCTGTTTATGTCGAAGTGACTGATAAAATGGATAATCAAGCCAAAGCACCCTTGAAGCACCAATACAAACCTGATGGGTTTTTCTGATTCCGTAACCATGTTCATAAGTAGGGATATATGCCTGACTTTCTTCCTTAAATCGATTTATTTTCTGATAATCAGAAGTTGCTACATGATCGAAGCTTAGTCCTTTGTAAATACTATCAATCAGTTCATTAGAGTTTAATCTGCCATCCGTGATTCCACCCCAGGCCTTTGATTGCACCTGAAAATTATATTTGTATAAATTTAAGGAATCAATGTTTTGATAGGGATTGTAAAGTATTGGTCCACTGAACGGTTTCGGCTCTTCGAATTGGTAGGAAGGAGCCAAGAGGTAAAAAGATAAAACCACAAGCAAAATTGTAATTATGAAGAGAAGCAATAGTTTTCCGATTGTTTTGAGCAACTTAAATCCCTGCATAAAAAATTATTTGCTGCAAAAATAGACATTCTCCACGCATTTACGGATTTTGAATGTAATTGTTGATTTTCTATCAGTTGGAAAATATTTGCATATGAAAATATTAGTCTCTAATTTTGTCCTATTCCAAAAATTAGACCAACCGGAATGATCCTAATTTTCGGATGATTAAGCAATAGATCTACTAGAAGAATGGCTCATATGGACGCGTTTAAGATTTTCATAGTTGAAGATGATGTATTTTATGGTGAAATGCTAAGGCATTATCTTGCACTAAACCCTGATAATGAAGTGCATCTGTTTAAGACTGGAGAAGAGTGCCTGAAGAACCTTTATCGGGCGCCAGCAATGATTTCGCTCGATTACAGCCTTCCTGATATGTCGGGATTGGATGTAATGCGACAGATCAAGAAAGAACATACTGATATTCCGGTGGTTATTGTTTCTGGCCAGGAGGATATCTCTACTGCAGTAGCCTTGCTTCGCGAAGGCGCCTACGATTATTTTGTGAAGGACGATGATGTAAAAGAACGGTTGTGGAATGTTTTGAAAAAAATTCGGGAGAATGTTCAGCTTCGCAGTGAAATCAGCTATCTGAAGGAAGAGATTGGTCGCAAATATGAATTTAGAAATGTAATCAAAGGCAACAGCCCTTCGATCAAACAGATTTTTGGATTGATAGAAAAATCTATCAAAACTAATATTTCGGTCTCCATTACCGGCGAAACAGGAACGGGTAAGGAGTTGGTAGCCAAGGCAATACATTATAATTCCAAAAGAGCCAAAAAACCTTTTGTAGCGATTAATGTTTCGGCAGTTCCCCGCGACCTGATCGAAAGTGAAATGTTTGGTCACGAAAAAGGTGCTTTCACAGGAGCCGTAACACGAAAGATTGGAAAGTTTGAGCAGGCTTCGGGTGGCACCATCTTTTTGGACGAAATTGGTGAGATGGATATGAATATGCAGGCCAAGCTGTTGCGCGTAATTCAGGAGCGTGAGCTGACCCGTGTTGGTGGTAACGAATTGATAAATATCGATGTGCGGCTTATTGTGGCCACCAATCGCAACCTGGCAGATGAGGTGCAGAAAGGAAATTTCAGAGAGGATTTGTATTACCGTTTACTGGGATTGCCCATCGAACTTCCTCCGCTGCGCTACAGGGGAAATGACATTATTTTGCTTGCAAAATATTTTGTGGATGAGTTTTGTAAGGAAAACAAGATGAAAAAACTAAGCATCACCGAATCGGCTCAACAAAAGCTGATGGGTTATCATTTTCCGGGCAATGTGCGCGAACTTCGTGCAATCATCGAGCTGGCAGCTGTGCTCACCGATACTGATCAAATTGACGAAAGTCATATCAGTTTTAATTCGGCCGATGCTGCTGGCAACCTGCTGATGGAGGAAAGTTCGCTGGCCGAATATACCCGCAAAATTATCAGCTATTACCTTCAGAAATACAATAATAATGTACTGTTGGTGGCTAAAAAACTAGAGATAGGGAAGTCAACAATTTATCGAATGATCAAAGAAAAACAGATTTAACATGGCACAGTCCGAACATGTCAATTATAGCCTCGAAAAATTGATTGGATTTGTTGGTGACGATCCTGAAGCGATCAAAAATATGGTAAATCTGTTTTTGAACACAACCCCGTCCTTATTGAATGCAATCATTGCAAGTTTTCAAGAAGGCAGCCCCGAAATTTTAGCCAAATCAGCACATACACTAAAACCTACCCTGGATGTATTTGGCATTCGCGATACCTACGATCTGATCAGAAATATCGAACAAAAAGCCAAGCGATCGGAACTTGATGAAGCCATGGACAAGCAAATAAAACAGCTTACCCATACGCTTGAACTTGTTTTTCAGGAATTAAAACTTGATTTCAACCTGCCTTAAAGTCTTGGAGAAAGTAAATTCCTTCCTGCAATCACCTTTATAAAGTGTGATTAATCGGTCATTTTTAAGAACAAATAACCTGTTTTTTGGTTATAATGTAAGGGTTCGCAAATTGATGCAATTCGCTAAAGAATTACTAACTTTGCAGCCTTATTTAAAAATGGTCTAAATAAGTAAATATGAGTGATCAAACAAACAATAACATCCTCGACGAAGTAACCAAAGGAGAATATAAGTTTGGCTTTTATACAGATATCGAAAACGATTTAGCTCCCAGAGGTTTAACCGAAGATACCATTCGTTTTATCTCTGCTAAAAAGGAGGAGCCGGAATGGATGCTTGAATTCAGATTGAAAGCCTTTCGTCATTGGCAGACACTGGAAGAACCTGAATGGGCTCATTTGCATCATCCGCCCATTGATTTTCAGGATATTATTTATTTTGCTGCCCCCAAAAAGAAACCACAATTGAGCAGCCTTGATGAGGTGGATCCTGAATTACTCGATACTTTTGATAAGCTGGGTATTTCGCTCGACGAACAAAAGCGTCTGGCTGGTGTGGCTGTTGATGCTGTGATTGATAGTGTTTCCGTGAAAACTACTTTCCAGGATACCCTTGCCAAACATGGAATCATTTTTTGCTCCTTCAGCGAAGCCGTGAAAAATCATCCCGAGCTTGTTAAAAAGTATATGGGAACAGTTGTTCCCTACACCGATAACTATTATGCTGCGCTCAATTCGGCAGTTTTTAGCGATGGTTCATTTTGTTATATCCCCAAAGGAGTGCGCTCTCCGCTTGAGCTTTCAACCTATTTTCGTATCAATGCTGCCAATACCGGTCAGTTTGAACGTACATTAATCGTTGCCGAAGAAGGCGGTTATGTCAGTTATATGGAGGGTTGTACAGCGCCAATGCGCGACGAAAATCAGTTGCATGCGGCTATTGTCGAAATCATTACGATGGACGATGCTGAGGTCAAATATTCAACCGTTCAGAATTGGTATCCCGGTGACAAACAGGGAAAAGGCGGCGTGTATAATTTCGTAACAAAGCGTGGATTGTGCAAAGGAAATCGCTCAAAGATTTCGTGGACGCAGGTAGAAACCGGTTCATCCATCACTTGGAAATACCCAAGCTGTGTGCTGATGGGCGACAATTCAATAGGTGAGTTTTATTCGGTAGCCGTCACTAACAACTTTCAGCAGGCCGATACCGGATCAAAAATGATACATCTGGGTAAAAACACAAGAAGCACAATCATTTCAAAAGGAATCTCTGCCGGAAAAAGTAATAACAGCTACCGTGGTTTGGTAAAAATTATGCCCGGAGCAATAAATTCCAGAAATTTCTCTCAGTGTGATTCTTTGCTTTTGGGCGATCAATGCGGTGCCCACACTTTTCCTTATATCGACACACGAAATCAATCCAGTATTGTTGAACATGAGGCGACTACTTCTAAAATATCTGAAGATCAGTTGTTTTACTGCAATCAGCGAGGCATTGATACGGAAAAAGCAATTGGTTTGATTGTAAACGGTTATGCCAAAGAGGTATTGAATAAGCTTCCGATGGAGTTTGCCGTTGAAGCACAAAAACTGCTTTCTATCACACTTGAGGGCAGTGTGGGTTAGTCAAAAATTTTAAGATTGAATTAAATACTTTTAAAAATGTTACTCAATATAAAAAATCTTACAGTTGCCATCGAAGGCAAGGAAATTATTAAAGGCCTTAACCTTCAAGTAAATAAAGGAGAGGTGCATGCCATTATGGGACCGAATGGAACCGGAAAAAGTACTCTGGCAGCTGCTATCACCGGACGCGAAGGCTATGAAGTGACTGAAGGTGAGATTTGGTATAAAGATCAGAATATCATCGAAATGGATGCCGATGAACGTGCCAATCTTGGTATTTTCCTGAGTTTTCAATACCCGGTTGAAATTCCCGGCGTGAGCATGACTAATTTTATGCGCACTGCCATCAATGCGCAGCGCGAATACAGAGGCTTGCCTCCGATGCCAGCCGGAGAGTTTTTAAAGCTGATGGAAGAAAAGAAAAAGTTGGTTGATATTCATTCCAAACTTACAAACCGTTCTGTAAATGAAGGTTTTTCGGGTGGCGAAAAGAAAAAGAACGAAATTTTTCAGATGGCTTTGCTCGAACCTACACTTGCCATTCTCGACGAAACAGATTCAGGAC
This sequence comes from Bacteroidales bacterium, assembly GCA_028696715.1. Classification (GTDB taxonomy): domain Bacteria; phylum Bacteroidota; class Bacteroidia; order Bacteroidales; family F082; genus UBA5536. The sequence continues at coordinate 3,793 of JAQVGO010000088.1, read as the reverse complement.
TGGATATTGATGCCCTGCGCACGGTTGCCAAAGGTGTAAACGAATTGCGTTCCGAAGAAAATGCTTTTGTTGTTATTACGCACTATCAGCGCTTGCTCGAATACATTGTTCCTGATTTTGTGCATGTGATGTACGATGGAAAAATTGTTAAATCAGGAAGCAAAAACCTTGCGTTGGAATTGGAAGACAAAGGCTATGAATGGCTTAAAGAGCACAGCCTGGCCTAATATTAAACAAGAAGAATGATGGAAAAAGATACACTTCAGCAAGCTTTGCCTCTGGATCAGATGCTCATTGCACAGTACCAGAAAAACAAGGAGCTGATCACAGCCAATGATATTCAATATGTGAGTAAGCTGCGCGAAGAGGCGTTTCAGACTTTCATGGAATCAGGTTTTCCGCATAGTGGCATGGAGCAATGGCGGCATACCGATGTGGATGTGCTTACGGAAGATGCTTACCTGAATGAAATGGAGGTGCCCGACACCAAAAAAGATATTGAGGAATTATTTCGCTGCGATATTCATAATTTTGATACCGAAACGGTTTCCATGTTGAATGGCTGGTATATCGATAAAGATAGCCCCCTGAAGACCTTGCCCGAAGGAATTGTTGTTGGAAGCTTCAGGGAGGCAATGAAAGCTTATCCGCAGATTTTTGAGAAGTTTTACGGTAAAATTGCCCCACGAAATGCTAACGGCTTTGTTCAAATCAACACAGCTATGATGCAGGATGGCGTTTTTATCTGGGTTCCGGATGGTGTGAAATCAGCTAAGACCTTACAAATCATCAAGATCATCAACAAAGAGGAACAGCTTTTTGTGCAAAGTCGCAACCTGATTGTGCTTGGTAAAAACAGCGAGCTTAGCCTGATGCATTGCGATGATAGCGTGAATCAGCAGTCGAGCCTGGTAAATACAGTTACTGAAATATTTGTGGATGAAAATGCCAATCTTGAGTTGTACAAACTTCAAAATCTGAACGACCAGTCTGGACTGATCAACAGTACTTTTGTGCAGCAAATGGCTAATAGTAACATAAAAACCAATACGCTTACCTTTAATTGCGGCCTGATTCGTAATAATATACACGTCAAACTCGACGGACAAGGTTCACATGCTGATGTGCTGGGTTTGTATCTGATGGATAAACAGCAGCATATCGACAATCAGATTCGCATTGATCACAATGTGGCGCATTGTACCAGCAACGAGCTCTTCAAAGGAATTCTGGATGAAGAAGCATCAGCCGTTTTCAATGGCTATATTCATGTGGCCCGGGACGCGCAAAAAACAAATGCATACCAGAATAACAACAATATTTTGCTGACGCCAACAGCAACAATCAACACCATGCCTTTCCTTGAAATTTATGCCGATGACGTAAAGTGCAGCCATGGCGCTACGGTAGGTCAGCTGGATCAGGAGGCGATGTTTTATATTCGGTCTCGTGGTATAAGCGCTGCCAATGCAAGGCTTTTGCTGATGTATGCCTTTGCTGCTGATATTATCAACGAAATTTCCATCGAAGCTTTGCGTCAGCGCATTGATGATATGGTGAAAAAACGCCTGCGTGGTGAGCTGTCTGTTTGTGATAAATGTGTTTTGCATTGCGGTGCTCCCGAAAAAGATTATCACTTTGATATTGATTTAAGTAAAATCTGATGAATGGATTCACTGCCAGCGAGTTAAATGAATTGCGAAATCAATTTCCGGCCTTGCACCAGCGTGTGTTTGGCAAACCGTTGGTTTATCTCGATAATGCAGCAACAACTCAAAAGCCTCAACTTGTAATTGACAGAATTACAAAATATTACAGCTATGAAAATTGTAATATTCATCGCGGAGTGCACTATCTGAGTCAGGAGGCTACAGCTGCATTTGAGGACGTAAGGACAAAAGTTGCGGGTTTTATTCACGCGGCCAAATCAGAGGAGATTATTTTCACCAAAGGCACAACTGAATCCATTAACTTATTGGCCGGAAGCCTCGATGGCTTTCTGATTGGCATAGGAGACAGCGTTTTGGTTACCGGAATGGAGCATCATTCCAACCTGGTTCCCTGGCAGCAGCTTTGTAAACGAAATCAGGCTAAACTTTTAGTGGCCGAGCTGGATGACAGGGGCGAGGTTTTTTTGGAGCAGTTTGGGAAATTGCTGGAGCAAAAGCCTAAGCTTGTTGCAATTACACACATTTCGAATGCGCTCGGAACGATTAATCCGGTAAAGGAGATGATTGCGATGGCTCATGCCAACGACATTCCGGTGCTGATCGACGGCGCACAGTCGGTTGCACATATGCATGTTGATGTGCAGGATTTGGATTGCGATTTCTTTGTCTTTTCAGGGCATAAAATGTATGGACCAATGGGAGTTGGCGTGCTGTATGGCAAAGAAAAATGGCTTGATAAAATGCCTCCCTGGCAATTTGGGGGCGAAATGGTTGATCAGGTAAGTTTGCAGGAAACTACTTTTAACCAGCTTCCTTTTAAGTTTGAAGCCGGCACTCCTAATGTAGCTGGCGTTTTGGGTTTGGGTGCAGCTATTGAATTTCTCAATCAGACCAGCCTCGAGAAAATTGGACAACACGAACATCAGCTGCTTGATTTGGCAATGGAAAAACTACGGTCCGTTCAGGGAATTCGGTTTATCGGTAATGCCAAAAATAGGGCTGGCGTGATTTCTTTTGTTGTGGATGGCACGCATCCAACGGATATTGGTACGCTCGTCGATAAAATGGGTGTGGCAGTGAGAACCGGTCACCATTGTGCTCAACCTGTGATGACGCGTTTTGACGTTCCGGGAACTGTTCGGGCGTCTTTTGCGCTATACAACACCGCAGAGGAGGTGGAAGTTTTTGCTGCGGCCGTTCAGAAGGCAGCAGGGATGTTACATTAATTTTGGGGTGCGATCTCGAACTCAGTTTTAGCTGCAATTTCGCACCTTTGCAATAAAAGACAGTTTAAAATGACTATTAAAGAAATTCAGGAACAGATTGTAAGCGAGTTCTCAATGTTTGAGGATTGGATGGATAAATACAATTACCTCATCGAGATGGGCAAGGAAGTTCCGCGCATTGATGAGCGCTTTAAAACAAATAATCACTTGATCAGTGGTTGTCAGTCGCGTGTTTGGCTACATGCTGAAAACAGGGATGGAAAAGTTTATTTTACTGCTGATTCGGATGCTGTGATCACAAAAGGCATCGTAAACCTGTTGATAAGGGTTTTTTCTGGTCAAAGTCCTGAAGCGATTTTGGAAGCTGACACTGATTTTATTGAACAGATTGGCCTGAAGGAACACCTTTCACCAACAAGATCCAATGGCTTGGTTTCGATGGTGAAACAGATGAAATTGTATGCCCAGGTTTACAAACTGAAACAAGACAACTAAAAATTTTGGTTTATGACTACTGAAGAAAAAGCACGCATCGAAAGGGATATTATAACTGTTTTACGCACCGTTTACGACCCTGAGATTCCGGTAAATATTTATGAGCTTGGACTGATTTATGAGATAAGTATCAGCGAACAGGCTGAGGTAAAAGTGCTGATGACACTTACCACACCTAATTGCCCGGTTGCTGAAAGCCTTCCACTCGAAGTTGAGCAAAAGGTAGCCGATGTAAAAGGTGTTGCAAGCAGCAAAGTGGAACTCACTTTTGAGCCGCCCTGGGATCAGGAAATGCTTTCGGACGAAGCCAAGCTGGAGTTGGGTTTTTTGTAGGGAATAGTGAAAGCTCTTTTTGGACTGAACCAGCTCATTTTTAATACTTTTTCAAGTGTTTTGAGGTAA
>JAQVGO010000182.1 GCA_028696715.1 Bacteroidales bacterium | reverse complement strand
ACAGAAAAATGCAATGGATGCGGCAAATGTGTTGCAGTGTGTAAGGATTTTAGTCTGAAACTCGAAAATGGCAAAGCTGTACTAAGCGATACACCGGCATTTGGCTGTATTGGCTGTGGCCACTGCATGGCAATTTGCCCCACCGGTGCCATCACTATTTCGGGTAGAGAAATTTCAGCAACAGATCTGTTTGATTTACCAAATAAAAACCAGACAGCAACCTACGAACAGCTCCTAGCACTTCTACAGCGCAGAAGAAGCATTCGTGAATTTCGCGACAAAGCCATTGATACCCAAATCATCGAAAAAGTTCTGGAAGCCGCTAAAACATCACCTATGGGACTTCCGCCTTCGGACGTGAATGTTTTGGTACTCGACAGCAAAATCAAAACAAAACAGTTTGCAAAAGATTTTTGTCAGTTCCTCGAAGGCATGAAATGGTTTGTATCGGATTGGTTTTTAAAGGTGATGAGGCCATTCTGGGGCAAAGCCAATCATGAATTGTTTAAGGGATTTGTAAAACCTATGTTCAGAGTTTACATCGAAAACATGCAACAAGACAAGAATCTGGTGACCTATGACGCTCCCTTGGCAATGTACTTTTACGGCTCACCCTACACCGATCCGGCTGATCCAGTGGTGGCAGCAACCTCAGCCATGTATGCCGCTGAATCGCTTGGGCTTGGCACCTGCATGTTAGGCGGTATCCATCCCTTGATCCAAAATGGAAAGAAAGCCAAAGCCTTTCGCGAAAAACATCAGATCAAATATAAAAGCCGTGAGGGTCTTTTTGTGATTTTCGGCTATCCTGCAGTTGAATATCACAAAGGCATCAGAAGAAGTTTCGCTTCGGTTACGAAGATGAATTAGAGAAGCTTGAATCCACTTTGATAAGCAATTCAAAAGACTTACTATCAGGCTTTTGCGTAAGCTCCAAAAAGCTTATTCAGCCGTTCGTGCAACTTATGAAAACCTGTCGGATCGGTGTACATGAAGACACAACGACCTGTCACCACATTTGCCTTTGAGCTATTGATCAGTTTTTGCGTTTCAGGGCCATCCGAAAACTGCTGAATCCATAGCTGTTCGATACCTTTGTCCAAGGCTTGTTTCAACACAGCATCAGTTTTATCCTTTGGCAGCGCTATAACCAAAGCTTTTACATGATCAGGAAGCGAGTCAATATCCCGAACGCAACTTTTTCCTTGTATCTCAATAAGTTCCGGATGCACTGGTATCACATCAAAATCACGTTCGAGGAGGTGTTTCATCATTTGCGAACCGAATTTTTTAGGATCGCGCGAAACGCCAATAAGAGCCAGCTGATGATGTTTCAAAAAAGCGTTGATTTGTTGCAGATTTGCTTTCATTTCAGGGAGTTTTTGGTTTGCAGCCCAAAATTAAAGCATTTGATTGAAATTTTATACTTAAGACAAGAATTATACTACAATCGAAATATTTAACAAAGGCTATTCAACGAGCAGTTTCTCTACTGCAAAGCCTTTATCACCAACAATCCTAATTAAATACATGCCACTTTGGAAACCACTAACAGCTGCTTTAACCTGATGCTGCTGGTTGTGAATCTGATGAATCAAACGACCTTGGATGTCCATAATACTCACTTGATAAATAGCATCGTCAGGAAGCTGGAGGGTAATTTGACCGGTAGCAGGATTGGGCACAATTTGAAAACTCTCCTGAAGTTTCTGCTCGTTAACACTGGAAAAATTGCAGCCATCATAGTTTTTTAACGCCAGGATGTCATCAGCTGATAACACCCGATTAAACACATTAATTTCATCGAGTGAACCATGAAAGTAATCAGTGGATTGTGGTGTATCGCGCCCAATTTCAAGGTCCTTGTTGTTGCCGGTAACAGGGCTGTTTGGCTCGACCTCGCCTATCAGTTCACCGTTTAAATAGCATTGGTACAATTCGGGCGTGTATGTTATGGTATAATGATACCAGGTGTCAGCAAGCAGTTCGGCCTCACCTACATAGGTATCCATCATATAGATTTTTCCTTCCAGACCATTCAATCCAAGTGAATACTGCCTGTCAAGCACCTCGTTAGTATTGGTTTTTGCCATGATGGGTGCCCATTGTCCAAAAGCCAAAGATTCATATTTAGCCCAGCAGGCAATAGTAATTGCATCCACTGGTTCGTTGATGGAAGCACTGGCCGGAACACGCACCCAATCTGAAAACCCGTCGAAATAAATTGCACTGTTTTCATTGCCCAAATGGTCTGTTGTATAAACAACACTGTTCCCCATATACTCAGCATTATTAACAAAGGAACTCAGGTCGTTGGTATTACCACAGAAAGAAAGACGCAAAACAAGACCAGATTCAATATCCTGTGCTTTGCTATTAACAGCCAACAGGATAACAATAGCAATAGTAAAAATTCTCTTCATAGATTTGAGGTTTAAAGTTTACCACAAAGCTAGATTGGCTTATAAACAAATGTGGTGGGGTAATCACCGTATATTACTCAGGCAAACACCCCAATTAGTGCATAATTTTGAGTTTTGCAATTGATAAATAATCGAGAAATAGCCTGCGCACACCCTAAATCCCCTAAAAGGGATCTGCCCGCAAAGGTATTGTTAGTTGTTAATTATTTTGAAAAAACAGTTTACCCTTGGTTTTGACTGTTGGCAAAAACTATGTTTAAGTGATTATCCCAAATAAACCCACAAACCCATAAACTTCTAAACCACCTCTGCCACTACAAAAGTACTACCTCCCA
>JAQVGO010000181.1 GCA_028696715.1 Bacteroidales bacterium | reverse complement strand
GCTTGCTCAATAACCTCATCAGTGATCTGATGCTTGCTCAACAAACGTTCGTAACCCCTTCTGAAACAGTCGGCACAGCGATGGTCGCGAAGCGTTTGATTAGTGGTGATGTCCATGATGGTGATCATCGCTATCGTGATCGCAGTAATTGGTAGAAAGCGTCAGACGATCATTCAGAAAATCATCCACAAGCTCTTCTGCTGTTTTTACTGGTGCTCCAACGAACACATTGATTCCAAACTGGTTAAAAAGACCAACCGCCTGAGGCCCCATACCACCAGCCAGCACATCTGTTGCGCCCTGGGCAGCAACCCAGCGCGGATAAGTTCCCGGCTGATGCTCAGGCGGATCGAAGCTGGTGACTTTTACGATTTTACTATCGTTAACATCTACAAAGGCAAAAGCTTCGCAGTGACCGAAATGGGCCGACAATTTGCCGGCTGCCATTGGAATGGCAATACGTTTATTCATCTGTTAAAATTTGGGTTTATGGTATTTATTTAGTCAATTCTCATCTAAAGAAATGACGTCAAAAAAAATTAATCCTGACCTCCTCTGAACCGCTGACCACGGCCTCGGCCGCCAAAGCGCTGTCCGAAACCTCTTCCTCCGCCACGGAACGGAAGCTGAATAGGATCATCGGATTGTTCTGAATTGCCGAACCATCCTCTTCTGAATGCGTTACGGCGATTACGCAGGCCTTGCTCATTTCCGCAACGACCTCTTTGACCACCTGTTAGAGGGCCTTTACCCTCGGGTCCTGTTTGATCAAATCCTGGCATGATAACCTCCTTATTTATTTAGGTTTATTGTAATTAAGTCTTTTTCCTTTTCCTTCGCCTTCTGCACAATCACTGTGTCGGCGTTTTCCGAGTCCTTTTCCGAGTTTCTCGAGTAGTTCGTCACCATCCACTTCCCTTCCCTTTCCGAGGCCTCTTCCTGTTTTTGGCCCTTTGCCCTCAGGACCAGTACGATCAAGCTTTGGCATGATGTGTTTGTTTTAAAAGGTTTATAATTTGTTGTATGCTTGTTTCAGGCTTTCGTATCACAATCAGTTGGATACGCATCTGATCCAGCAGCGGCTGAATCTTTGGCCCAAAATCACCTGCCACCAAGGATTTTACCCCTTCGGAAGCCAGCCATTTTACAGCTCTTATACCGGCCTGCTCAGTGGTTTCCTTGAAGGGATTTGACCTGATTTGCAATTCGTTGGATTCCTTGTCATAAATCACAAAAAAGGCACAATGTCCGAATTGAAGATCAATCAAGTGATCCAGCGTGTTTCCTTTTGAAGCTATTGCCACTTTCATAAGCTATCGTTTTGCAAGTTTGTAAAATCGAGCTGCTCAATTTGTTGAATTTGATGATGACCACAAAGCGGACAATCCTCTGCAACTTGCTCAGGATGTGGCTGATTGAAATAACTTCCACATAACAGACACTGGAGCCAGTTACTTTCAAAATACACCTCACCACCTTCTATCTCCAAAGGTCTTCCTTCTGCCAACGAACGGGCAATTTTATTACGCGCTGAGGCATAAATACGGGTAAAGGTTGGACGAGAAACCTGCATCAGTTTGGCCGCAGCCAGATGATTGAGGTTGTCGTAATCGCACATTTTAAAGGCTTCATACTCCTCAAAGTGCAAAACAACGGCTTCTGCATTTTTATCCAACTCAGGTCCGTATGGCCTGAAACCTTTTACGGCAGGCATTGCAGTTAGTTTACGGGGTGTTTTAAATCTTGGCATATTATGAGCATATGTTCGTTTGCAAAGTTAATGAACATATGTTCATAAATCCAAATTATTTTACAAAAAAAGTGACCAGAAAATAATTATTCTGATCACTTCATTATATACTATTGATTAACTGCCTCTTACATCTGCCTGCGCGGCATCTCAAGCACTTCGCTGATCATCACATTTTATTGTATAAGAAGGCACATTATCAAATGGCTTGGTGTGACCTTCCAACAGTTCTATCATTAACTCGTAAGTTGCGACCGCGCGAAATGGTCATTGAGCTTGTTGAAATTCCCTTCAGATGAATTTCCAACCTTCGACCTCAGGTCATCGAGCGGAGATGCCGTCACCAAATGTCACCTCCATTTCCTATCTTTGCCAAAACACTTTTCCAATGGCCAACACCATCTCCAAATCATCTTTCGTCAGAGGCACTAACTGCCACAAATCCCTCTACCTCCATCTCAACAATCCCGACCTTAAAGACACGGTCTCACAAAGTCAGCAGCATATCTTCAACATGGGGTACGAAGTTGGTGAAGCTGCGCAGCACTGCTTCCCTGGTGGTATCGATGCCAGCAGAGGCAATCCTCACGAGGTACAGCAAGCACTCCAATACACGCAAGAGCTCATTGCTTCCGGTCAAAAAGTGATTTACGAAGCCGCCTTCAGCGACGGAGAAACCCTTTGCTATATGGATATCCTCGTCAACAATGATGGCCGCTGGGAAGCCTTTGAAGTAAAGGCTTCAACAAAACCCCATGACTACCACTACACAGATATAAGTTTCCAGTACTATGTCATTAGGGCTTCCGGACTGGATCTCGCCGAGATCAGCCTCATGCACCTTAATACTAAGTATGTCCACAGAGGTGAGCTGGATGTAAAACAACTCTTCACTACCATCAACCTCACCGATCTTGCGCAGCAAAAGCAACACGAAATCCATCAGAACCTGCAAGCCTTGCAGCAGATGCTGGCGCAAAATACTGTCCCTCCTATAGAAACAGGTCCACAATGCACGCACCCTTACACCTGCGATTTCTATGGCTT
>JAQVGO010000180.1 GCA_028696715.1 Bacteroidales bacterium | reverse complement strand
TAACAGATTTGTAAATACGCTGTCTGAGCGTAAGGCAGTATTTTGGAAAATGTTTTCACACTTCACTAAACCAAATGAAGAACTTAAATATGTTTGTGAAGTTAATTATTAGACTTTATATAAATCTTGGTTGTTATGGAATTTTTGCTTGTTCCCGTCAGCAGAGCAACGGGAAAGGTGGTATCAAGTTCACACAAATCAAGTGTGAGTGAGAAAGTGTGAGCAAACATATCAAGGATAAGACTTGAACGTCTTATGAAAAGACTCGAACCTCTTATGCAAAGAAACAAACGGCTTTCCCATCCTTCAAGATTTACGAAACCTTGAAGGTTGGGAAAAACCAAACCTAATTGTCGCTTCTGACAGGGCTGGCAAAAGATCTCATAAGGATTAATAGTCGAAATGTATTGATTGAATGATCAAGATGTGCCGTAGATGCGACAATTTGCATGTGTTACAGAATTTGGGCGGAGGGTAAGGATAAGGAAAGGGAAATTTGGATCTGCCGTGGCGGATGAAGGTTTGGTGATTAAGATGTCAGGGCTCTGCTCCTTGAATGCAACATACATGATATAATTTCAACCATAGTGCCGCCCCGCTGGGCTATCCTTATATTGTCTGCGAAGAAATCCTTTAAGGGTTTTGGAATACCATACCAACAATAGCAGCACCCTGTCTGGGTATTTTCATTATTGTAGGGTCTGCTGAAAAACACCAAACACATTGATATAATTTAAGTTGCCATTTATTGTATTGTGGTTTCCGCAAGGTTTTAATTAGAAATCATCTAAAATCCATGCAGTACAGTGTATTATTTGAATCAAGCTACTTCGTTAAAGCCTATTCTGAACTTAAAAATGTCAACAACAATGTGTTGGCTAGCCTGTCGCACGCCATCTTCTGTGTTGCCTGCGACTCGAAGTATATCAATACATCTTCGTCTTGTCGCCTCGAATCTGGCATACGACAGACTTTTTCAGCAGACCCTATTGTAGATGTATCGTTCCTCAAAAAAAATTGTGAGCGATGCTATTAAAAATACTCAAACAAAAGGCTGTCTGACACATCTGCCAAACAGCCTTTTTCGAATAGGAAATATTCACAAAATTTATTTGATCACATGGATTTTTTGGGTGGCAAGTCCTTTTGTTGTTTGGATATGGGCGACATAAGTGCCTGATTTTAGATCAGTAACACTTAAGTCAAATTCGTTGGTGCCGGGCACTTGGTGCTTGACAAGCTGTCCCATAAGGTTAAATAATTTGATCTCAAGGATTGTTTCATCACTTTGCAGCCTTACGAAATCGTTTGCCGGATTTGGGTAGATCGCAACTTCATGCGTTGATTGCTGTATTTCGCTGTTATTAACTGTACTATTTGAATAGAGCAGGGTGATATTTGGATAGAGGTCAACGCAATAGCCCCATGGCGGAATGGATAAGGGATCAAAGGGTTGATCGTCCCTTTCGGCAGCACGCGAACGCTGACTGGTAGAATCGTAGGTGCAAATAAATGAGGTGAAAAGCTGAGGGACAGTATATGCTTTCACAGCTTGAATAATTAAATTTCCACCGTTATAGGTATAAGGATTGTCGAAGGGGATATAGAATTCTTTCAGGCCTTTCTTGAAGTTAACGGTTCCGTTAAACACTTCTGTGAATTCGCTGGGATCGAGCCAGTCATCAGTGAGGTTGTTCTGATCTGTTTCGCTTAACATCATATGAACTTCCACACCTTCTTCGTCTTCATCAAATAATGCTGTGTATTTGATTCCAGTAATGGCTTCGCCATCCACATCGATTTCATCTGCAAGATACAGGGTTTGTGTTTGGCTGTAAAGCTGGAAAAAGTTGAAAGGAAGAAATTTGGCCGGAGTGAAATTCTCACCTATCTCAATCGGTTCAATGTCCTCGGTTTGAACCGTAACTGGCAATAGTTCAGATTGATCATTATCAACCGCTTCATCACCATTGAGTTGTACAACAGCGTAAACGGCCGTATTACCGGTTTCATCCTCGTCAGGAATCCAGCTAAGGTCATAGGCAACTTTTTCTGCAAAATCAATGGCAACACCCTGGATTGAGGCAAGCTCTTCTCCGCCTTCTTTGTAAAGCCTAACAGTATAGTCACTCTGACTTGTGAGCCCGCCATTAATAATTTCGACAGTGTAAAGCTCATTTTTACCAACCGAAGGGGTGATGTTTCCTGCAAAGGAAGCCACCAGCAGGTCGTTGTTTACGACGGTTTCTATGGTAATATTGTCGATACACCACAGATTGATGGCATAGCAGTTTCCATCGTACCTGAAGGCATACTGAACGCTGCTTGCACCGGATGGCACAGCAAAATAGTAGGAATATTCGCCCTGTGGGATATTTAAGGTGGAGAGTGGCTGTTCCCATAAGGCCTGCCAGCTGGTTCCGCCGTCAAAGCTTACATCCATGCCGATAATTTCACCAAAATCCATTTCGTAATTGATCAGATATTGCAGATAGCTGATTTTAAGGCCGGTTTGGCCTGTAACATCAATCTCAGGAGAAACGAGGCGGCTCAATCCTGCAGCCATGCTGTATCCCAGGTAAAGCTCTGGCGCTGTGCCTCCGGCCATTTGCGACACATTAACCGACCAGCTTGGTGGTTGTTCTGCATCGATAACCCAGCCTGGAGGGATGCTGCCTGCGCTATAATCAAATTCTTCGGTATAGATAACCGTTTGTGCCGAAACATTTACCAGCAAAATGCCTGTAAACAGCAAGGTGAGGAGTGGTGTAAAAAGTTTTTTCATTTGTAGATTATTTTA
>JAQVGO010000087.1 GCA_028696715.1 Bacteroidales bacterium | reverse complement strand
CTTCTGACATAGAAAACCCTCAACAATTTAATCTGTTGATAAATGAAGTAAAAAAAAGCTATAAATCACTTTATGTAATTGACGAATCCGAATCACGAAAACTTAACCTATTTGCAAATCCAGTTCGTCTATATATAAATGAAGATAAGGTAGTTACTTATATTGGAATTGGAACATCTCTGATTGAAGAAGCTTTGTATTATGAAATATATGAAAATACGGTTGCCAATAATTAAGCAATCTTTTACCATGAAACGCTCAAATGAATTTCCGGTTGAAATACTTTCAAAAAACAAGTACATAAATATAGAGGCAGTAGATTATTGTATCAGAACCTCTAGTCTGAAAGCTAACGAAAACGTAAAAAACAATTGCACATGATTCATATTTGGTGTAATTTTACACCAAAAAAATAAATTATGCCCAGACAAAGCATCTCTTTTTCGAAACCAAACGACGAATGGTTAAAAGCACAAATTGATAAGGAAGAGTATTCCAGTAAAAGTGAGCTCGTTAACGATTTGATCAGGCAGGCTCGTAAACAGCAGGCTCAAGTAGATTGGATCAGATTAAAACTGGAAAAATCTGAGCAAAGTGGTTTTACCAATGATACGAAAGAGCAGATTTTAAATCAGTCAAAGTCTATGCTTCATGGCTGAATACAGACTAAGTAATGCTGCAAAAGAAGACTTAATTCGCATCCATCATTATGGCGTAAAAACATTTGGTGTTGTGCAGGCAGACAAATACTTTGAATCATTTTTTGACTGTTTCGAAATCATTGCTCAAAGGCCATTTTCCTTTGAAGCTGTTGATTACATAAAATCGGGCTACAGAAGATGCCCTTGTGGCTCTGATACAATTTATTACAGAATTAACGAGAATATGGTTGAGATAATGGCTGTTGTTGGCATGCAAGATTTAAAAAACATAATTTAATTCCAAAATACCATAAATATTCACGGATCGAATAGATGATTCTCAACACACAAACATATTATTAAAAACGTGTCTGTTATTTCAGCCAAACAATCTTTTAACAGATTAAAATATCGCAATAGAGAAACATTTCAACCTTCCCGGTTCAAATAAACCACACAAATCCAAAACCTATTTATGCACCTTACGGATAAAGGCTTCCACCTCGGGCACGCCTCCCTGATAAACGAGGTAGCCGTTATAGGGTTCACGCTCTGTTATTTCGTCATTTACAGGTGTGAGCATCAATCGTTTTACTTCTTCCGGATCATCGGTTTGGCCTAAAACCCAACCCAGCTTGATAAAGGCCACTTCGGGCAACATATTTCCTGCCGGAATAATTCCTTTTGCCATCATATCACGACCTGTATCGTAAACAAACATATGCACATAGCCCCAAATGGTTTGTAAAGTCATATACATATGCACGCCTTTGGCATGTGCCCTTTCGATGGCCGGATATAATTCCTTATTCACATGTCCAAGGCCGGTTCCTACAATTACAATCCCTTTGTAACCCGCATCCACCAATGCATCCAGCGTATCGGGCTTCATGCCTGGATAATAATATAGCATCGTTACCTTATCGCTGAAATAGGGTTTGATTACCACATTTTTGTCCTGCCGGCGTTTGTTAAAGATTTTATGAATTGGTGTAATTTCCTTGCGGTTGATCATTGCCAATGGCGTATCCCCAATGGTGCGAAAAGTAGAGCGATAGCTCGAATGCATTTTCCGCACCCGTGTGCCTTTGTGCAGCAAGCCGTACTCATCGGAAGTGGGACCAAACATACACACCATCACCTCGGCAATATCTGATTGTCCGGCGGCCTTCATGGCATGCATCAGGTTAAGGGCAGCATCGGAGCTGGGCCTGTCGCTGGAGCGCTGCGAACCAACCAACACAACCGGTATTGGCAAATTCTGACACATAAAAGTAAGTGCGGCTCCGGTATGATGCAAAGTGTCAGTTCCATGACCAATCACAATGCCGTCGATGCCATTTTCTATTTCACGTCCAATTGCCTTGGCCAATGCGATATATTGTTTTGGCCCCATATTTTCACTGAAAACGGCAAAAAGCTTTTCTGTTTCCAGGTTACAGATGTCGGCCAGCTCCGGCACAGCACCATAAAGTTCACCAGGCGAAAAGGCCGGAATCACTGCTCCTGTGCGATAATCGAGACGCGATGCAATTGTTCCTCCTGTGCCAAAAAGTTTCACTTTGGGTAAGCCGGGTGTGACAGGAAACTCCTTTTCCGGGATTTTGTAATTGGCTTTTTTATAGCCGGTTTCCTTCATCGTTTTCACGGTCTTCACGTCGATGCCAATATTGTAACCTGTGATGATTTTCAACACAATATGCTGGTCATCATCATTTTCGGATCTTGGCAAAACCGTTCCTTCAAACGTTCCCCTGCTGGTTTCGATGGTAGCTTGTCCCCAGACGCGTGTATTGTATTTTTTGAGCAACTCCAGTGCTGCACCTTTATATCCTTGAAAAATATCTTCGCTCATGCTAAAGTGATTTTACTGTTTTGGCCAATTCCGTTAAATTGATATTACCTGTTGCGGTATTTCTCAGCTGACCCATGATCCAGTTTGACCTGTCTTCGGGCTTTCCTTTCTTCCTGGGATTAAATTTGCCAGCTATAAAAGGCAATTTCGAAATAATTTCCGCTTCCGGAAGGCTTTTGAACTTCATGCTGTTGAGCACCGATTCAAACTCCATGCGCGGATGAGCTGCCAGCTCGTAAATCATCTTTTCGGCCAGCCGGTATTCCAATCCCTTTTGTTTGAGGAAATCGAACAAATGATACACTGTACGGTATTTAAAGGCACTGTTTTTATGCTGACCCATAGCATGTTTCAAAGTATGACCAATAAAAGTTCCGGCATAGCGGGCAGGCACTTGCAGCTTTTCAGTCAGATCGCGAATCAACGGAAACAAATTCTTTGAAAAAATATAGGTGTATGTATCTTCCGGCACACCCCATGCCTGGAGTTGGTGGTAATGATCGATCACCTCTTCGGGAAGCTGGCTGCGCAAATTTTCGATTTGAGTATCTTCCAAAGGAATTGGTGCACTGTCGGTATCGGGATACATACGATCTGCTCCGGGCAGCACCCTTTCGAAAATGGTAGTGCCGTCAGGAAGCGATTTTCTGGTCTCCTGCGGAATGCCTTCCAAAGCCATTTTGCAGCGCTCTTCAATGGTTTCGAGAGCGGTTGCTATATCTTCTTCAGGACCCCAGATTAACAGTAAAGCATCCTCTTGGCCGGCCTTGACCAAGGCGCCAAGTTTTTCCCAGTTTTCAAAAGTCAGCCCTGGCTCAATCATCTCGCTATGCAGCAAATGTGGCTTTTCTATACAAGCGATCACCTTCAGTCTGTCGCTTAGCTCATTCACAAAACTTTGTCCGGGCTGAGTAAAATGCGAAAGTGCTCCTTTGAATCCGGGCAAACAAATCAGCTGAAACCAATTTCCGTTTGCTTCGGCATGGCGAATCAGGCCATTTGCTTCAGGAATATCAGCGGCTAAAATGCTTTTATTTTTGATTTTCCAGCTTTTGGGTTCTTCAATCTGCTTCAATAGCTGATCACGCAAAAGCAGAAGCGACCATTGCCTGAAAGCTTCATTATGGGTGAGTTCGGGAATCCATTTGGTATGTGCCACCCCTTTTATCTCCACACGCGTGCCGCCTTTGCAGCTCACATTAACATCTTGCCTGCCAGCACCCATTCCTGTGCGCACCTTGCCTGTGCTGCGATTCAGGAAGCGGATGTAGTCGCAGGCCTGCTTCACCTCATCGGGATTCATACATTCAGGATAGGTTACCGTTTCGATCAATGGCATACCAAGCCGGTCGGTTTTATAAACACGGGTATGGCCGATATCCGAAATCTCGCGGCAGGAATCCTCTTCAATACTCAGTTGTATCAATCGTATCTTTTTATGAGGCAGCGGAATTTCACCTTCCACACCAATGATAGCCGTACGTTGAAATCCAGTTGGGATGCTGCCATCCAGGTATTGTTTTCGTGTGATGTGCACTTCTCCAACAACGTTGAGCTTCGATAACAGAGATATTTCTATTGCAATATCCAAAGCCTGTCTGTTAATCGGGAAAGGCGGCGTATCGTCCACTTCATAAGTACACGCAGTGGGATTTTTGATGCGATACACGATTTCTTTTCGCGTTTTAAATTCCATCAGGGCAGTGCCATCGTATTCGCCCAATTCGCTGAGGGTGGGGCGCATATGCCTGATGATTTCGGCATCGTAATCGTTGCTGTGGTTGAAAACACCTGCCGGACAATGGCAGAACAATTTTTTATCGGTGAGCAGCTGTTGGTGAACCTCAAGTCCCGACATAAATCCAATGCGGTCGTAGGTTTGCTGCGTTGCCTGTTTACGAGGCACATAACCAGCCTGCTGGCGGGTTTGTTCGTAATGGGCTTTGGCATCAAAAGGTTTGATCATATCGTGCTAAGCTTTGCTGAAACGGTTTTGAAACCCGTAAAAGTAGCAGATTTTTTGCTTGGTATCACGATAAATTGATTCTAAATAGTGCCTGACCGGATTTATTTGATGTGAACCAGAAAAGGAATACAATTGAGTTCTGAAATCTTGTAATTTAATGGGTCAACAGAAAGCTTAGTTCTCCTTTCGGACGATCTGGGCGCGTATTGGGTGTTTAAGGTTTTGATATTCTATCAGTTCCATTTTCACACTTCCAACTATCACGGCTGCTTCGGCCAAAATGGGCAGGTGATTTTCGTCGTCTGTTACCCAGACGTAAAGTGGGTAGGCATCGGCAAACACATTACCGGTGGCCATCATAGGGGCAAATTTCAGGCATTTGAATGTTCCCAGCGAAGTTTTGATGTATTCAGTGCCTTTGTATTGCACTTTGCTCACATAAACCGAATCATCCAGAAAAAAATCTACATAATAATTGCTATCGGCATCAAAGTCGTTTAAGCTTAAGGTGCGCATAAAAAACAAAGCCGAAACAAAATCCTGGATATTTTCAGGGACGGCTTTGGTAGCTGTCCTGCTCACTGCTTTGCCTTCGTCATGATAAAAATACACATCATCATCCTTTACGTATCCCCCTTCGCGCGTACGTCGCACAAACAGATGGGGCACCAAAGCTTCTTTATCCACAAAGGATTCGAAGCGATCGCGAACTTTATAGAACCAATTGAATGCCCCTTTGCTTTTTCCTTCGCCCACAATATGCCAAACATCCCGATCGAAAAATTTCTTGCGATGCGATTTTACGGTAATTGTAGCCTCACCAGCCACCACATTGCCTGTAAGCATAGAACTGTAATAAACACTGTAGCGTGTGAGTTCGTCCTCTCCAAATGCGTTGTTAGGATACTGCCTCAGCTGGGCATGAACCGAAACAGAAAAGAAAAGCCAGGCAATGAAAAACAGGATCTTCATTGCATAACTTTTTTGAAAAAATGAAATGATAAAGGATTGGTTCATAAAGCGAAGCTAGTAGTCATTTTGAAATAAATGCGAAGATAATGTTTTAAAAATATTATTTGCTGAACGAAAACCTCAACTGATTATTGCTGCATCGTTTTTAATCAATCTTTTTGAAAATAAGAGCGGTTTCGTTGCCAGAATAAAAAATCAGTCTGTTGCTTTTAATGTTAAAGTGATATTCTTTTTGCTCAAGGAGGTTCCTAAAACTGTCAGTTGCCTGCATCTTTGGGCATTTTATTTTGGCACTTGCCAGGCTGCCAAAACGAATCAAATCTCCTGATGTTTCAATGCCTCCACGAATTTCGTTGCAGCCATCATGACCGCCAATTCGTTTTTCCTCCACAAAAATTTCCAACTGAGGCAAACCTCTTGAAAACGAATCTCTATCAAGCTTTTGATTATCTATTTCGTCTAAAACCCAAATGTCATGCAGCCTTATATCTGCCTGAGATGCTGTTTGGGCTATTCTTTGTTTGCTTTTGCAGGAAGATAACCCAACTAAAGCCAGTAGCAAAAAAAGATAAGCAAGCTTTTTTATCATCCGTTTACATTTTGATGAATTTGATGTAGTCATTGTTTGGTTTAGCTGATCGTTGAATCAGATAAACTCCGGGCTTAAGCTTTGCAATATTCATGCCGCATTCAGTTTCTCCCTGCATCAGTAACCTCTGATCCACCAATCGTCCATCCAGATCGTACAATCGTATCCATTGACTTTCGGAGGCAGGTTGGGGTAATACGAGCTGTAAGTTTTCGCGGGCAGGATTGGGAAATACCCTGAGTTTTGTTTGGTTGTCTTCGGCAATTGATGCACAGGCATTTACAGTGATAAAATTTTCAACAAAAATACTGTCGGCTATGCCGTTTGCTTCCACAACCAATCCCACATCGTAGGTTCCCGGGCTCTCATAGGTGACTACAGGATTAGCACTTTGGAGCTCATCCGCCATACCGCCTTCAAAATACCAACGGATGGATTCGGGATTGCCAAGGCCGGAAAACTGAAAGCTAACAGCAGTATGGGGACAGGTTGTTCTTTTTGAAACTTCGAAACGAGCCGACACCTCCGTTTGTGTATATCCCATAAAACTGAGATAAGCTGCCATCAATTCTGTTAAACTACTTCCGGGAAGTGCCTGCAAGCCACCAAACTCCACGGAAGTAGCAATTCCTTTATAGCTGCCGAAATCAATTGCAGCCACATAATTCAAGCTTGTTTGCGAATCAGCAAACCAGGGTTTTGCCGGCTCGAGGGGCAAAAGATTTTCGCACCAAGCCTGATCGCCCTGATAAGAAAATTGCATCCCTTCGACAGGACTACCGGATAAACCGGCCAAAATATCGGCAGGGTATTGCACTCCATCTATAAATCCCTCTGTTCGAAGCAATTCTCTGAGTTGAGTATGCGGATTCATATAGAAAAATGATCCCCCTTCCAGATAAAGATTTCCACCAGCGGACAAGAATCCTGCAAGCAGCTCATCTTCAGTAGCATTCAATTCATCATAATGCGGCATAACCCCTAAGGTCAAAAATAGCACCTCATAATTAAAAATCGTTGAGTCAATGCCTTGTAATACATGATAGATAATCGAATTGTTCTGTAATTCTTCTTCCACCACAGGAGCCGAATTGTGATTGCGATCCAGATCAATCAGCGCAATCTTGCTCTTACCGATCTGCAAAAAGTCGTGGCCATCGAACAACAACTCCTCATTATGAAGAAGTTGCGACACTATTTCAAAACTTCGCCCTTGTTGAGCTGCATGGCTTGCCTGGATTTCGAAAAATAAGTGTATGAGCTGTCCGGCATCAAGCTTTTCTATCGTCAGCAAGCTATCGCTGACCAACATAACATAGGGATCATTAAACTGAATACTGAATTCAAGATCGTTGATTGCTTGGGGGCCAAAATTGCTAAGTTCATAAACCAAGGACACTTTTTCACCGGGATCGAGCTGATGGTTATCGCCATCAATAATAAAGGCAGAACTGACTACCGGACTGAAATAAACAACCGGAAAAATGTCCTGAGAGAAAAATTCAAAATCGTTAGCTTTTGCATTGATATCTACTCTAACTTCTTCAATAGATGTATTTTCGGTAAAGAGAACACAAACCTCCGGAACCCGAACTGTTGCTCCCGGCTCAAGGCTTATGGGCAATTGAAGATTTGTCTGAAGCTGAAATCCCAACGAAGCTGCTTCAAAGTGAATTGCACTGACTTCAAAAGATTGTGTGCTGTGATTCTTGATGTTGAGGTCAAGTGGTATAGGCAGATGTCTCTCAATCATAGATGTTTCGTCAGGGAGTAACAAAGTAAATTCAGGACCAGATGTAACGAAAATTTCCTCCTCTGCAAACAGTCTGTCATCAGCTGTCATCCGCAAGCCGGCTTTGCCAAAGTTATGATTGCCACCTTGCCACACAAGCTGCTGATTTTGATTGATGTGCAAGCTTTGCAGATCTGCTCCGGGTTTAAGGCTAATCTGCAGATCAGTGGGTGTCAAAGTTCCGGAATACATTGAAAAGAAGGGTTTCGAATCAGGTGAATCTTCCAGTTCGGCAAAGCCAAGTCCGATCACGGGAACAAAACTCGTTTCCGCCTGCATCTCCTTGTAATGAAATGTGATGTTGCCGTCCGGGAATAATTTTGCGTAAAACGTTGCATAAGCCTGATTGTATTCATCGCTGATCTGCCACTCAAACAAAACACTGTCGGGGGTAGCCAGCCATCCAAGCCGGTTACCTTCATTAAACAGGCCAAACTTGCGATGCATTAGAGGGGCAATCACCTTTAACTGTTTGAGATACAATTCATCAAACTGCAAATAGTAATAGGGCATATCTCCCGGTTTGAACATCAGATAGCCATCCACATGCATATACAAGGTATCATAGGATTTCTCAGCAAAAGGAAATGAAAAAGGCAGGGGAACGGCAGCATAGCCATTTTCCTCATCAGCAACAGGCAGGATATTGGTTTGCAAGTCAGGATAAGGTTTGATCTGTACCGATTCAGTATAATCAGGAAAGATCTGCCAGTTGAAAGGAGACTGACCTGAAACCGGCACTAAGTTAATTATCGTATCGCTTACAGGATTGATCAGGATTGTTTGATTAGGCAAAAAACCCGGTCCAGCATTTTGTGGTTCATACACAACTGAAGTATAAGTAGTCTCGTTATTGTTGATTGCTTTTGGCAAAAATACAGCTGCTGTTTCCTGAATCAATTCATCATCCTCGTACTCCAAAAGGCTAAAGCTTGTTACTACACCATCTGCTTGATTTTCAGGGTCATTTTCATCAATTAATAAAAAAAATCTTGCTGCCTCACCAGCTGGAATATAACTCAGCAATTCACTGATGTCCAGTCCCAATTCTAGAGGTTCATCATAACCTTCATCAGCATCATGCATTGGCACATAACTTCCCTGAAAATTAAAATGCGAAAACTCAATGCTATGATCCGGAACATAGCTGGAAGTATCAAGACTAACACCGGCACGCAGCCTTATTTTACCGCGCCAATAGTGTTGAATACTTGCCCTTATGGTAAGTTTCGGATGCCATTCGGCTTCCGGGAACAACACATGCACACTATTGTTCCAGATGCCTCCCTGCTCGCCATACTCCAAAGCCAAAGTACGATACATCAAATAAAAAAAGCCATCATCTCCCCAATTGGTTCCGTAAGAATTCACTGCTTTCATAGCACCATACTCCCAGTCGCGCATATCCACAATTCCATCACCTGTAATATCCAGATCATTGGTAAATTGACCATCGTTATTGATATCATAACACACAGAATCGTTATAACCAACGATAGTCATGGCATGAGTAGCTTTAGGACCAAATCGGGTGTGGGCATGTTTTCCGGCATCAGCACTTTCCTGGGGCAATGCTACTAAACCATAATCCTGACTGGCATAAAAACTGGCAAGTCCGCCTGTTTCAGATCCTTCGAGGTGATTGTGGAGCCAATGCTTAAGCACCAGCAATCCTTCGGGAGTTCCAACAGGAATAGAGGCAGCACCACTGATCCTGTTAGTCATGGCATTATGGTAAACCTCATATCCGCTTGCCCAGTAATATTCATCATTAAATTCGATTGGACCATAAATTACCTCATTCGGATTTCCGGCATCATACAATAGATCGAAAGTGTGAAAATAACTCACCCCACCACCATAATAAGGGGTTGTAGCATTCATAAAGTTCCAGACGAAATGATCCGGATAGAGGTTGATGGCTGTGTCAGAGGTAAGATTTCTTAATCGATTGATTTCATACGTGAAATTATATCCCACCAGGGTGGACTGTCCGCAAGAAGCTCCCTGTTGATTGAAAACCGGCCTCAGATAGGGAGAAGTAGAATTATCTACCGAATAAGGCAACTCCATTCTATGCTTAATAAAATCAGAAGTAAGCGCAGGCAAGTCAGGAAACTTCATCCCTGCCCGCTCACCAATATTTACTCCTCTCGGGAAACTTACCTCATTTTGTGCTGATAAAGCAGATGAAAAAAGCATCAGGAAAAACAATGCAGGCAGAAAAATCCAATTCAATTTCATGGTACTTGCTTTAATACTTTCAAAATGATGTTGTGTCAACAACCAACAAAAATAACAGAAAATCAGGCAATATCAAGCTAAAGTAAGTTTTCGGTACTGCATTATTATTGAATTAGATTAACTTTGATATGATAAAACTGACATCAACCTAAAAATCCCTTAATACCAAATGCCTATGAAAAAACCGAATACCAGACCATTCTTGCTCCGGCAGCTCCAATTTGAGGAGGTACAAAAGCTTGTTTCCTGGGCAGCTGACGAAGGCTGGAATCCGGGACCTCATGATGCCGAAGTTTTCTGGAAAACAGACCCCATGGGATTCGTAGGTTATTTTGATAAGGACAAACTAATTGCCGGTGGATCGATCGTTTCATACGATGGTCTATTCGGTTTTATGGGCTTTTTTATAATGAAACCCGAATATCGTTCCAAAGGAATAGGAAAACAACTTTGGTTGAGCCGGCGCGATCGCCTGCTCTCACGGCTTAAACCTAATGCCTCAATAGGCATGGATGGTGTTTTGGCGATGCAGGATTTTTATCGCAAAGGCGGATTTGAACTGGCTTTTCGTGATGAACGTTATGAACGCAAAGGTGAGACTTTCAATGTTCACAAAAACATCACAAGCTATTCAGAAAAATATCTTCAAAAGCTGCAACTTATGGACAGTTTTTGTTTTGGCGTACCCAGAACCAGATTTTTACTTCAATGGCTACAGCTTCCTGAAAGCCGGACTTTCACCTTCATCCAAAATCAGGAACTGAAAGGTTATGTTCTGCTGCGCAAAGCCGGAACAGGCTATAAAATCGGGCCACTTTTTGCAGAAACATTTACTGTTGCTGAAGCACTTTATCAGGCTTGCCTGAATGCCGTTCCAAACGAATCCGTTTTTCTTGATATTCCAGTCACTAATCCTCATGCTGTCAAGCTGGTAAACGCTTATCAGGCCGAATATGTCTTTGAATGCGGCAGGATGTACTATGGAAAACCACCTGAATTACCCATTCAAAAGATTTTTGGCATCACCACATTTGAGCTGGGTTAAATTTAGCTTTGAGCTTTCAGCTTCACAAAGAATCAAGCATCTTTTCCGGTTATAATGCTTAATTTTGCAATTCATCAAAAGTAAGAACAAGTTCATGGAAAAAGAACGTACCAATATACTGATGCGCAAGCCCGAATGGCTCAAAACCAAGGTGCCTGCCGGAAAAACTTACCTTTCTGTAAGAGAGATTGTTGAAAAACACAAACTACACACCATTTGCACCAGCGGACATTGCCCCAATATGCACGAATGCTGGGGACGAGGCACTGCCACCCTGATGATTTTGGGAGATATCTGCACCCGTTCGTGTGGTTTTTGCAATGTAAAAACAGGCCGTCCGCTGCCAGCCGACTGGCAGGAACCTGATCGCGTGGCTGAAAGCGTTAAGCTAATGAAACTTAAACATGTAGTACTCACTTCTGTGGATCGTGATGATCTGAAAGACGGCGGAGCAGAAATTTGGGCACTCACCATCAAAGCCATTAAAAGGGAAAGTCCGGGCACCACCATGGAAACATTAATTCCCGATTTTGACGGACGTGAAGAGCTCATCATGAAAGTAGTGGAAGCAGGTCCGGAGGT
Organism: Bacteroidales bacterium; assembly: GCA_028696715.1. Lineage (GTDB taxonomy): Bacteria > Bacteroidota > Bacteroidia > Bacteroidales > F082 > UBA5536. Next base: position 315 of record JAQVGO010000087.1, on the reverse strand, counting down.
GATTTCGCACAACCTTGAAACTGTCCGCCGCATGACGCCCTGGGTACGCAGCCGTGCCAAATACGACCTAAGCCTCAAAGTGCTTAAAGCCATTGCTGATGCAGGTGTTATTACCAAATCGGGTGTGATGCTTGGTTTGGGAGAAACACAAGAAGAAGTGCTCGAAACCATGCGCGACATCCGTGCCACGGGTGCCACCGTTATGACAATTGGACAATACCTGCAACCTACCCGTAATCACTTACCTGTGAAGGAGTTTGTGACGCCGGAGGTATTCAAAATGTATGAAGAGGAAGGCCTGAAAATGGGCTTCCG
>JAQVGO010000179.1 GCA_028696715.1 Bacteroidales bacterium | reverse complement strand
CACATGACCTGTTTAAAACGACTAAAACCCCTGTCACCGAAAGACTTTATCATTATGGACTCCAGATTGGAGTTTTCTATAGGCTTTAGATTGAGGGCGTTGATTGGTTTTACTTGCCGATACAGAACTTACTGAAAATCGAACCTAAAACTTCTTCGTTTGAAATTTGTCCGGTTATGCTTCCCAAATGATGAATCGCACTTCGCAAATCAATGGCAGCCAAATCTGTTGGCAAATCAGCTTCAAACCCCTTTTCGACAGATACAAGTGCTTCAAAGGCTTTCTGCAAAGCGTGATAATGCCGGGCATTGCTAACAATAGTGTCCTGATCTTGCTGTAATTCCTGAGCCACTTTGATAAGACTTTGGGTAATCAGATTGATATTCTCTTTGCGCTTAGCCGAAATAAAAATGGTTTCCAATTCTACCATTTCCTTGAAATGACCTGGTGTTTCGGCCAATAAATCAGCTTTATTTCCAATTAAAATAAATCTTTTGTGTTTATCCTTGATGAAGCTTCTAAATTCCTCAAGCATCTCTTCGGCCGATTCTAAAGTGCATGAGGCCAGGTCGCACACATATAGAATTACAGCAGCCTGTTTGATTTTTTCGTAGGTGCGTTCTATGCCTAAATTTTCTACTAAATCTTCAGATTCGCGCAAACCGGCAGTATCGATAAACCGAAAACTATTGCCCTCCAAAATGATAACGTCTTCAATCGTATCGCGTGTTGTACCAGGAATCTCACTCACAATGGCCTTCTCCTCATTCAGGATGGCATTCAATAAAGTGCTTTTTCCAACATTCGGCTTACCAATAATGGCTACCGGAATTCCATTCTTTATAGCGTTGCCCGTTTTAAAGCTTACAATTAACTGTCTAATCTCAACCTTCAGATCAGCAAGTAGTTGCAAAAATCTGTTTCGGTCAGCAAATTCAACATCTTCTTCAGAAAAATCCAGTTCCAATTCAATAAGTGCTGTAAAATCAATGAGTTGTTGTCGAAGCTCCATAATTCGTTTTGAAAAACCTCCTCTCATCTGATTAATAGCCAGATGGTGCGCTGCTTCTGAGCGGGAAGCAATTAAATCTGCAACAGCTTCAGCCTGAGCCAAATCAAAACGTTTATTAGCAAATGCGCGCATAGTAAATTCACCAGGTTCAGCCAAACGTGCTCCAGCGTTGAGCAAAAGTTCAATGATTTTTTGCTGAATAAATATTGAGCCATGACAGCCAATTTCAATAGCATCTTCACCTGTGTAGGAGCGTGGTGCTCTGAAGATTGTTAGCAACACATCATCAATGATCTGTTCGCCTTCTAAAATTTGTCCGTAAACTGCGCGATGCGAACCAATTTCATTTAAATTTTTAGCCTTCAATGGCTTAAATAAACGACCAATTATGGCATGACTATCATTTCCGGAAAGTCGGATTACTGCTATGGCACCTGTTCCGGGAGGAGTTGCAAGAGCGCAAATGGTATCTTCACGAGAGATGTCAGGATATTTCATAATTGTGATATAGAGAATTACAGATAAACTCAAAACTCTACAAAAGCTTTTAAGCAAAATTAATTGTTTTTTTTAGCTCTGGTACTCACCAATCCTTTAAAAGGTTTTACCTTTGGCGTTCGTAAAAAACATGAAATAAATCACAATTTTTATCATGAGTGTACTTGTAAATAAAAACTCTAAAATTATTGTTCAAGGCTTTACAGGAAGTGAAGGAACTTTTCATGCTTCACAAATGATTGATTATGGCACCAATGTTGTTGGTGGCGTCACGCCCGGAAAAGGAGGGCAAGCACATCTACATAAACCTGTCTTTAACACAGTTGCAGATGCAGTAAAAGAAACAGCAGCTGATACTTCTGTTATTTTCGTTCCACCTGCATTTGCCAGTGATGCCATTATGGAGGCTGCTGCCGCAGGAATAAAAGTAATTGTTTGCATTACAGAAGGTATTCCAACCAATGATATGGTAAAAGTAAAAGAATTTCTGAAAAGTTTCGATTGCCGTCTGGTAGGCCCCAACTGTCCCGGTGTAATCACTCCAGGCGAAGCCAAAGTTGGAATCATGCCTGGATTTATTCATCAAAAGGGTAGGGTAGGCATCGTTTCACGATCAGGCACACTCACGTATGAAGCAGTAGATCAACTTACTAAAGCAGGTCTGGGCCAAACAACAGCGATTGGAATCGGAGGCGATCCAATTATTGGTACAACCACAAAAGATGCTGTTGAGTTGTTGATGGCAGATCCAGAAACAGAAGGTATTGTGATGATCGGCGAAATTGGTGGAAGCATGGAAGCTGATGCAGCTTATTGGATCAAAGAAAATGGAACAAAACCTGTAGTTGGTTTTATTGCCGGTGCCACTGCACCAAAAGGAAGGACCATGGGTCATGCAGGAGCAATCATTGGTGGCAAAGCTGATACTGCTGAAGCTAAGAAAGCCATTTTAAAAGAATGTGGAGTACATGTTGTTGACTCACCTGCTGATATTGGAAAGAAAATGCTTGAGCTTCTTAAATAAGCTGAAATCATTAAGATTTATCTACTTTGTTTTAACCCCTTTCTGTTTACAGATTGGGGTTTTCTTTTATCAAACCTGCGACCTTCCCGATTCTACAATCGGGACGCGCCATCCGGAAAACCTGACCTTCGTGGAAATTCATTCAATAAAAAAAAGACTACCAATTTTCTATGATAGTCTTTTCGATTGTCGGGGCAGCAGCCTGCGACCTTGGTTTTACGAACTGAAGAAGCCTTGCGGTCCATATTGGTTAATAATGGGTTTATTAAAGTAACAGAGTATCCCTTG
>JAQVGO010000178.1 GCA_028696715.1 Bacteroidales bacterium | reverse complement strand
TGATTTTTTGGTGAAATTCAATGGTCATATAGATAAGGTGGTTCGTGAAAAATATCAAAAAGTAGCCGAACTCAATAAAGTAAAGGATAATTCAACAGAGCAAGGCAGGGCATTTGTAAAAGCTTATATTGACTACACACATACGGTTGAAGCGCTTCATGACGTAATAGAGCACGGTGGCGGTCATGCAGGACATAAAGAATAATTTAAAACTAATCTAAAAATAAAAGTATCATGGAATTAAAAACACCTTTATCATTAAAAAAAGAGCATGAAGAATTACATGACATGCTCCGGCAAGCCACGCAGCTTTCAGGCAAAACAGGCGAAGCCGCAAAAACAGTAGCTGAATTGATGCATCCGCATTTTGTGAAAGAAGAGGAGTACGCTCTTCCCCCTTTGGGTCTCCTACCACTCCTTTCTTCAGGAAAACTTTCTGAAGAAATGAAACAGGTATTACAAATGACTGAGAAACTTAAAACAGAACTGCCGGAAATGCTGGCAGAACATAAACAAATTGTAGCGGCTTTGGAGGTTTTAGTGCAGCATGCAACTGCAGAACAACATCCTGAAGTGGCTGAATTTGCAGAAAAACTCATGCTTCACGCACAAACAGAAGAAGAAGTTTCATACCCTACCGCTATATTAGTTGGAGAATATATCAGACTTAAATTCATTTAAGCGGTTGAGCTTTAAACGGCAAAACAGAACCAGATTTACAGAATAGAATTTGTTAAGCTATGTCAGATATCATGATTGTTTTAATTTACTCAGGTATAACTGCCCTTGCCACCGGCTTGGGCGTTATTCCTTTGTATTTTACCAAAAAGATTTCTGTCAGCAAGATGAGCCTGGCGAGTGCCCTCGCAAGTGGGTTATTACTGACTGCAGCTTTTGACCTTATCAATGAAGGAACAAATAGCAATGCTGTACTAACCTTACTGGGAGTAATCACGGGTGTAATCCTGATTTCCATAAGCCGAAAATGGCTGGATAAACGCAAAACACCCGATGTTGGCGATCTGGCAAGGGCTGACCTGTTAAAAGCTATCGTTATCATTGGCGTTATGACTATCCATTCTTTTGCCGAAGGCATTGCGGTGGGGCTCTCATTTGGCGGAGATAATCTTTCTTTCGGCTCAATGATCAGCATTGTTATAGCGCTGCATAATGTTCCGGAAGGCCTTGCTATCGGACTGGTACTTATTCCCAAAGGGGTTAAGATTTGGAAAGCCGGGTTATGGAGTGTCTTTTCCAGTTTGCCCCAACCGTTGATGGCAGTTCCTGCATTTCTTTTGGTATTGGTTTTTGAGCCATTTCTTCCTTTCGGACTTGGACTGGCTGCAGGAGCAATGATATGGATGATTGGAGCGGAGGTATTACCTGATGCCTGCCATAAAACAGCCCCTGGAAGTATTGGCATAGCCTTAACCATAGGCGTGGTTTTTATGATGGCCTTTAAGTTGTTAATGAGTTAGTTGTATGATATTATTTGTGTAACTTGGTTGATAATGAAAAAAGGAAACTTTCATGCATAAGAGAAAAAAAGTAATTGTTGTTGGTGGTGGTTTTGCAGGCATCCAACTTGTAAGAAGATTAGACGAAAACCTGTTTGATGTATTACTTATTGATAGAATCAACCATCACCAATTTCAGCCATTGTTTTATCAGGTGGCTACTTCACAAATTGAACCATCGAATATATCGTTTCCATTCCGTCATATCTTTAGAAACAAAAAACATATTCAAATCAGATTAGGGGAAATCACCCGGATTTTCCCCGATAAAAATAAAATTAGTACGAGCATTGGCGATTTCGATTACGACTTTCTGGTAATTGCCATAGGTTGCAAAACAAATTTCTTTGGCAATGATGAAATTTGCAAACACTCTTTTACTTTAAAGACCACCTACGATGCCATTAAAATCAGAAACCATATTTTAAATATTTTTGAAAAAATAATTTCTTTAAAGAAAGAAGAGAGGGAAGCTTATTATAATCTTGTAATTGTTGGTGCAGGAGCCACAGGAGTTGAACTAGCGGGTGCTTTTGCTGAAATCAAAAAGAATGTATTACCAAAAGATTATCCCAGAATTGATTTTACAAAATTTCAAATCTACTTGGTGGAGGGGAGCAAGAATACCTTAAATAACATGAGTGACAGGGCTCAAAATACTTCTCAAAGATATTTGAAGAAAATGGGGGTGCAATTGCTCACCGAAAAATTTGTAAAAGAATATAATGGGAGCACAATTACCCTGAGTGATGGTGACAAAATAAACACTAAAACAGTTATTTGGGCAGCTGGTGTAACAGGCAATTATGTTAAGGGATTGCCGACAGATTGTTTTGCCCATGGAAATCGAATAAAAGTGAATCGGATAAATAAAGTTTTGGGAAGTGAAAATATTTTTGCCATAGGCGATATTGCCTACATGGAAACGCCAAAATACCCCAAAGGGCACCCACAGGTTGCAAATGTGGCTATAAATCAGGGCAAGAATCTAGCAAGGAACTTAAAGCGGATAATCCGTGGAAAAGTACCTGTAGATTATAGGTACAGCGATTTAGGTTCAATGGCAACAATTGGACAAAACAAAGCTGTAGTTGACTTTCCCTTTTTGAAGTTCAAAGGATATTTTGCCTGGTTTATATGGATGTTTTTACATTTGATGCTTATTCTAAGTGTTCGCAACAAAATAATTATCTTTATCAATTGGGCGTGGGTATATATTACAAAAGATTCATCGCTCAGACTAATTTTAACAGAGAATGAAAATCCCTGTAATAATTGGAATGAAAAATAATAATGAAATTTGTGAAAATATTTATTCAAAGACATAAAGCACGAAAACCTAA
>JAQVGO010000086.1 GCA_028696715.1 Bacteroidales bacterium | reverse complement strand
GCATTTATGAGATAGAACAATTTTTCATTTTATTGCCATATACTTTGTGTGTAGGTCAAACAAAAGAAGCTGTCAGCTGTTTTCAATATAAATGCATCTAAGATGAAAATAGTCGTATCAGGAGGGACAGGATTGATTGGCAGCGCATTACTGAAGCGTCTTGCAGGTAAGAATGATGTTGTGTTATTGACTCGCCGGACAGAGGAAGCACACAAACAGTTTGAAGGAGCAGGTTTTCATATTTTAGACTGGAATCAGCCCGAAGAGCAACTTTTTGCTGCGCTTGACAACAGTGACGCACTGATTAATCTTTCGGGCGCCGGAATCGCTGATCATCGCTGGACGGCCAGGCGCAAGGCTGCTCTGCTGAAAAGTCGTATCGAACCGATCCGGAAACTTACTCATCTGATGCAAGTGGCAGATTTAAGGTTTGGAATGATTATGCAGGCTTCTGCCATTGGTTATTATGGCTTTCATGATGAACAATTTTTCACAGAATCCGATGCTGCCGGTAAAGGTTATCTGGCCGGACTTACAGCAGAATGGGAAGAAGCGGCTCAGTCGTTTAAGGCTTTTACAAATCGTTTGGTTCTGATCAGGACTGGTGTTGTGTTTTCGGCTGATGGCGGTGCCCTGAAACCAATGATGTTGCCTTTCCGGTTTTATTTGGGAGGAAAAATGGGCTCCGGACGGCAATGGGTGTCGTGGATTGATATAGAAGATCAAATCGGAGCAATGTTGTTCTTGATCGCAAATCAATCCCTTGAAGGTGTTTATAACCTCACCGCTCCGCAGGCTGTAAGGCAAAAAGAGCTGGCCAGTGCTATTGGAAAGGCGATGAAGCGACCCTCTTGGATGCCTGTGCCGGCATTTGCACTCAAACTTATTATGGGACAAATGGCTGATGAAATGCTTTTAAAAGGGACTTATGTGAAACCTGAAAGGCTGTTGAAGGCTGGATATCAGTTTCAATCGCCTGACATCCATACTGCATTAAAACATATAATTGGTTAAATTGAAAAAATATTTTAAGGTAATGAAATCGCATATCAAGCCTGGTGATTTGTTGCCAACATTCAGTTTGTTGAACCAACGAGGTGAATGGATTTCGCCTGCGAATTATGCTGGAACAAAAGCGATGGTAATATATTTTTATCCTATGGATGATACACCAGGATGTACAACCGAAGCCTGCGCTTTCAGAGATCATTTTCAGCAATTTCTCGATCAGGATGTCATGGTATTTGGCATCAGTGCCGACAGCACCGAAAAACACCGTGATTTTGCCTCCCGGTATCAGCTTTCGTTTGACCTGCTCAGCGATCCGGATAACAAGGTAAGAAAAATGTTTGGCGTACCCAAAAGCATGTTTGGCCTTCTGCCGGGACGTGTAACTTATGTGTTTAATAAAGCCGGTGAATGTGTGCATGTGTTTAGCTCGCAATTGTATGTGAAACAACATGTGGTAGAAGCATTGGCGGCATTAAGGTAGGATGTTGTTAGAGGTTTTCCGAAAGTTCAATTCTCAATCTGGTTGACCGATTTTAATACGAGATAAGCAATTCCTGAACATACTCGAAAAGTTAAAAATTTGCTAAATATCTTATTTTTAGTCTTGTAGGACGTGTAATTTTGATCTTAGCTTTTATATTTGCTTCCAATTGCCTGCTAAGTGAGCTGCAATACATTGATGAAGTCCAACGACTTCTGTGCTAGAAATTCATTAAATATGAGTTTTTGGTTGCGGTATATTAACAGTCTTGCTTTTTGCAGGCAGATGAGAAATAATAAACCAACTAGTCAAACTAAAGATTTAAAAATGAAAAAGTTAGTTAAGTACTTTGCTTATATCGTAGTCGTTGTTTTGCTGCTTGTTGTAGCAATTATCGCTTACCTGAAAGTTTTTCTGCCTGATGTAGCTGATCCGCAAGACATAAAGGTAGCCATCACACCTCAAAAAGTGGAACGCGGTCAATACCTTGCTTATCATGTGATGATGTGTGCCGACTGTCATTCGATGAGGGATTTCAGCTACTTTTCGGGGCCACCAAAACCAGGAACCGAATTTACCGGAGGTGATATATTTGACCATGCCATGGGATTTCCGGGACGTTTTGTTTCATCTAATATCACACCTTTCGGCATTGGCGACTGGACTGATGGCGAGCTGTTCAGGCTGATCACAACCGGTGTGAAGCGAGATGGCAACCCTATTTTCCCGGTTATGCCCTATCATAGTTTTGGTCATTTGGATCAGGCTGATATTGAATCGGTAATAGCCTTTTTGAGAACGCTGGATCCCGTAGAAACCAACCATCCGAAGTCGAAAGCAGATTTTCCGATGAATCTGATTATGCGAACCATGCCACAAGAAGCACAGCTCACGAATATTCCACCTAAATCGGATGTGCTGGCCTATGGCAGGTATATGACAACGGCTGCTGCCTGCATGGACTGCCATACCAACTTTAGCAAAGGGAAGTATGTGGGGCCGAAAGGTGGTGGTGGCCGTGAGTTTCAATTGCTTGATGGAAGTATCGTGCGAACAGCCAACCTTACTCCACACGAAACTGGATTGGGAAATGTTAGTCAGGAAAGCTTCATCAGGTTGTTTAAACGCTATTCAGATTCTGGCATGGCACTTCCAAAAGTAGCACCTGACGATATGCAAACCATCATGCCCTGGTATATGTATAGTGGTATGACCGAAGAAGATCTGGCTGCAATTTACACTTACCTTCAAAGTTTGGAACCATTCGAGAATGAAGTGGAAAGGTTTGTTCCGGCAAGATGAGGATGCTTTTATGAGCCACCTCACACGACAAAGTTTCTGAAGTAATGAGTAACTTGATATCATTTAGACGACAGTTTTAAAATTTTGGATAGAAATTAAAAGAAAACACAATGACAACAGAAAAAGACCGGAAAGATAAACCAAGTGTATTTTACATCATCAGCGTGAGCATGCTGACTTTTGGAATACCAATCATTGGGTTTGTTATAGAACATTTTGTAAGCGACAAAGCATTTACCTTTGAATTGTTTGGTAAGTGGTTCATTTTTTCGGCAGTTGGCCTTCGATTGTTACTCGCGGGTTTCAAGCAAGTGAGACAACCAGCATTTACCCTGAAGCAAATTTTTCATATCGACAGCCCCGAAAGCTTTCCGATTCTTCGTGAGTTAGGCTTTGCCAATATTTGTTTCGGACTCGTTGGCGTTATTTCCTTATTTATGCCGGAATGGAGGGTTGTAAGTGCATTTGCAAGCGGACTCTATTATGGTATGGCAGGCGTTCAACACGGATTGAAAAAGCCATCGGGCATCAATGAGAATTTTGCTTTGTGGACCGACCTGATAATTTTTGCCTTGCTTCTAATCTATTTTATATCAATGGTCTAACAAAGGTTGACAAGGAAAAAAATAGACATAAATATGGTTTAGTGCATAGGCTAATTGCTCTGCGTTTCAATGACAAATATTACTAATATCCGAAAATGGATATTCTATTCGAATATGGATATTAATTCATTCAGCTTGAGAATAAAAATATTGTTTAAGTTGCTAATGTCTAATCACTTAAATTTCGTGGCATAACTCTTGAAATTATTGATAAGGTTTTATCAGATTCAATCATCGAGGAAAGATTGGTATTTGGTTTTGGTTGATTATCAGGATCCGGTTTGTTTCCCCTCTTAAACCGGATCTTTTTTTTATTTCGTGCTAAAGAATTGCGCTGGTTCGGGGAATCTTAACTTTTTTCGGGCGACATTTTCAGGATAAATGAAATAGGTGATCATTCCTTCTGCGCAAATTGTGTCGGTGCTATCTTTTAAACTTGTTTTTACTTTTGCCAGCCTTCCTTCCACGGAAGCTATCTGAGCTGAAACCTGTATCGTACCTTTGCTGAGGCGCACTGGTTTTAAGTATTTCACATTTAATTCGCTCGTAAGGCCGGCCGTATGGAGCAACACCTGAACTGCCCATGCAGCTATCTCGTCCATGAGCGTGCTGATGATGCCGCCATGCAATAAGTCTTCAAAGCCCTGATAATCTTTGGTAGGATTCCAGTTGGCTTTCACCTGATCGCCATCCAGTTCAAATTCAAGCTTGAGTCCGATGGGATTTTTTACAGAACATCCAAAACAATGATGTTCTTCCAAAGCATTGTAAGGGTTGTGGATCTTCATTCAAATTGTGCTTTTTAGTTGGCAGGCTCATTCTTGTTCCATTCACTGGCTAGCTTGTCCATTATGTAAACAGCCTCCGCTTTCAACCTGCCATCAGGATAATAATCTTTGGCTTCGCCATTTAGTTTGTTTTTATGATAGCTGCGTTTTGATTTTACGGCTCCATCTGAATAATAAGTTTGCTGTACGCCTTCAAAAAGTCCGTTTTCATATTGATAGGTGGCCATCAAATTACCTGCCTCATCATACCAGGCTGATTTCCCATGTCGTTCGCCGTTTTTGTAGAACGATTCCTCTTGTAATTGCCCACGTTCGTAAAATATTTGCCTCTTGCCATCGAGTTGGCCGTCTGTGTAGTTTTCTTCCAGGGTAAGTCTGCCACCTGGTTTCCAGGTTTTAAGTACTCCATGCAGCAGGTTGTCCTTGTAATTGGCCTCCTGTTGAAGGTATCCGCTTCTGTCGAATATAAGACTAATGCCTTCTTTTAGATTATTTTTGAAAGAGGTAACTTCATGCGGCATCCCGGATGGCATTCTCGAAATCCAAAGGCCGGTTTTCATCCCTGAAATCACCCTGCCTTCTGCGATAAATTGTTGGAATTTGATAGAAGCCTGACCATCTTCATGATTTGTAACATCAATTTGATCAAGTATTTGCGCCTGAACATAAAATGAAATTAAACCCAGAATAAGAACCAAAATGCTTTTCATTTGTATCATTTGATTTGAATTATTTTCGTCAACGCACGATTTTGCTGTAAAGATAGCAAATATTGATTGTTTTTGTTGCCTGAATCTGTGATAGATCTCATTGTACTGATTGTTATGATACATGAAGTCAGCATTTTAGATGGCGTATTAAAAGTAAATGCCAATTGTTCGGATGAAGTAGTAATTTTGCAGCATATTCCCCACTTAACAAAATGCTTTAATTTTCTTGATGAATGAAAAATAGACGTAAACCACAGTTTTTTAATGAAGTTGAAATAATTGATGCAGGCTCGGAGGGAAAGGCTGTGGCCAAGCCGGAGAATCAGGTTGTTTTTGTGCCGTTTGCAGCTCCGGGTGATGTGGTTGATTTAGAGGTATTCCGGAAGAAGAAGAATTATTTTGAAGGCAGGGTGCTGCATTATCATCAATATTCTGATCTCAGAACAGAGCCTGAATGTCAGCATTTTGGAACCTGTGGCGGCTGCAAATGGCAGCATATGGGATATCCACACCAACTGCATTTTAAAGAAAAGCAGGTGAAGGATAATCTCGACAGAATAGCTAAAGTTGATTATCCCGGCATTAAACCCATTTTGGCAGCACCACAGCCATATTATTACCGGAATAAACTGGAATATACTTTTTCGAACCGGAAGTGGTTTACGGACGGGGCACCATCGAATCTAAAATCTGAATCTGAAATGAATGGCCTGGGATTTCATTTGCCGGGCATGTTCGATCGGATATTGGACATCACACATTGCCACCTGCAAGCCGATCCTTCAAACGAAATTCGGCTTTTCGTCAGGAAGTTTGCTTTGGAACATAAGTTGAGTTTTTATGATGTGCGCAACCATGAGGGTTTGTTACGGAATCTGATCATCCGGAATACCAAAGCAGGTGATTTTATGGTCATTTTGGTGATTCATCACGAGGACGAAATGGTGTTGAATGGCTTATTGCCTGCCCTGGCAAAAGAGTTTAGCGCGATCACCTCATTACAATATGTTGTCAATGACAAAAAAAATGATGTGATCAATGATTTGGAGATAAGGCCTTTTGCAGGTGAGACTTTTCTTGTGGAAAGCATGGCCAGCCCCCGCAACGGATACCCTGATTTACAGTTTGAGATTGGTCCGGTATCATTTTATCAAACCAACGCACATCAGGCTGAACGTCTGTATCGTGCAGCATTTGATCTGGTTAACCTTTCAGGTGGCGAGATAGTTTATGACCTTTATACAGGAGCCGGAACAATTGCCTTATATTTTGCCAGGTTTGTTAAGGAAGTTATTGGAATTGAATATGTTGAACAAGCTGTAATAGATGCCGAAAGCAATGCTAAACGAAATCGGATTGATAATGTTCGCTTTTTTGCAGGAGACATGGCAGCAGTGCTGACCGATTCATTCATCAGCGAAAATGGAAAGCCGTACTTGATTCTTACCGATCCGCCAAGGGCAGGGATGCATCCTAAGGTGGTGAATCAGTTATTGTCAATGGAATCAGAACGAATTCTTTATATCAGTTGTAATCCGGCAACACAGGCACGTGATTTGAATTTGCTGGATGAAAAATACAAGGTGATGGAGGTTCAGCCGGTGGATATGTTTCCGCAAACACAGCACGTTGAAAATATTGTTTTATTAAAACTCAAATCTTAGCTGAACTGAGATAAGGCTTTATAAGTTCGGCCAGTGCTTGAATATCGGGAGATTCGGCCTCAAAATGGAGCCTGGCCTGGGTGTAAAAAATAGCTCTTTTCTGCAGATGTTTTTTGATAAAGGATTGAAGTTGATCCTTTGATTGTCCGCTGATAAGTGGTCGTTTTTTCTTGGCATTGAGCAAACGATTCGATAAACAGCCAGCACTCATTTTCAGAAAAACAGTCAGGCCATTTTGGTTCATCCATTCCATATTATCATAAAAACAGGCAGTTCCGCCTCCGGTCGAAATTATTGTCTGCGAAAGATCAACGGATTCCCTTAGCAGGCTGCGTTCCAGTTTTCTGAAGAGTGTTTCATCATAGCGTTTAAAAAAATCAGAAACGCTGATTTTGTAGCGGGTTTCAAAAGCCTGATCCAAATCCATTACCTCCCAGTTAAGCAGTTTTGCTAATTTTCGGGCGATGGTACTTTTGCCAACGCCCATATAACCAATCAGGTAAATTCTTTGGTCCATTTCAACACTTTGTTATCACGAATTTATTTGCGTGCAACAAGTTTTAAGGCAGCATCAACAATTGCATTTGCATCAAGCTGGTAAAGTTTCATGAGTTCCTGCGGTGTACCACTCTGTCCGAATTGGTCTTTTACGGCAACCATTTCCATCGGGTAGGGGGTGTTTTGTGCAAGCAAGCCTGCAACCGTTTCGCCCAGTCCGCCAAATTGCTGGTGTTCTTCTGCGGTTACCACACATTTTGTTTTTTCAAGGGCTTCAAGGATTGTGCTTTCATCCAGCGGTTTAATGGTTGCCACATTGATCACTCCGGCCGATATTCCTTTTTCTGCCAGTTGTTCTGCAGCCTGTAATGCCTCCCATACCAGATGTCCGGTTGCCAGCAGAGTAACATCTGTACCTTCTTGATAGACTAGTGCTTTGCCGATTTCAAAACTTTGGTTGATCGGCGTGAAATTTGGAACTTTTGGCCGGCCAAAACGCAGGTAAACAGGGCCATTCAGCTTGGCAATTGCTTTTACGGCAGCTTTGGTCTGGTTATAATCACACGGAACAATAACCGTCATGCCGGGGAGCATACGCATCAGGCCGATATCCTCCAGAATTTGATGGGTGGCTCCATCTTCACCCAGCGTTAGTCCGGCGTGTGATGCACAGATTTTTACATTCTTGCCCGAATAAGCAATGGATTGCCGAATCTGATCATAAACCCTGCCGGTTGAGAAATTAGCGAAAGTGCCGGTGAATGGTATCATTCCACCGATGGTCATCCCTGCTGCTATTCCCATCATATTGGCTTCTGCGATACCTGTTTGAAAAAATCTCTCAGGGAAGGCTTTGGCAAAGGCATCCATTTTCATCGATCCGGTTAGATCGGCGCAGAGAGCCACCACTTTATCATTTTCCTGTCCCAGCTCAAAAAGGCCATCACCAAATCCTGAGCGTGTGTCTTTATGGTTTTGTATGGTAAACTTCATCATTTCAATATTTTCAATAATCACCAAAGGTTTCTTCCAACTGCGAAAGGGCATCTTCGAGCTGCTCATCACTGGGAGCAATGCCATGCCATTTGTGCGTACCCATCATAAAATCGACGCCCTGGCCCATCTCTGTTTTCATTAAAATCAGTTGCGGAAAACCTTTAAAGGCTTCATTGCGACAGTTTTCGAGCTGTTCGGAAAGTTTTTCCATCTGATTGCCATCTGTTTCGTAAACTTTCCAGCCAAAGGCTTCGTATTTTGCCTTGAGATCGCCCAAAGGCATCACCTCATCAACTGGTCCGTCGATTTGTTTGTGGTTGTAATCAATCAACGCAATCAGGTTATCTGTTTTTCGACTTCCGGCATACATGGCAGCTTCCCATATCTGTCCTTCCTGCTGCTCGCCATCACCCATAAGCACATAAACCAAATGCTTGTCGCGATTGAGTTTTTTTGCATTGGCAGCTCCAATGGCAGCCGATAAACCTTGTCCCAGCGAGCCACTTGATATACGCACTCCGGGAAGTCCTTCGTGGGTGGTGGGATGACCTTGTAAGCGTGATTCGATCGCCCTGAAAGTGGTTAACTCACTTACCGGAAAATATCCCCGACGCGCTAAAACACTATAAAATACAGGGCTGATATGTCCATTTGAAAGAAAGAAAACATCCTCACCGATGCCGTTCATATCAAATTCGGGGGCATTGATTCGTAGGTGATCGAAGTATAATAAAGTCATTAAATCTGCACAGCCAAGCGAACCGCCCGGATGTCCTGATTGACGTGCATGAACCATCCGTACGATATCTCTTCGCACCTGCGATGCAACACGTTTTAATTGCTCAAAATCTGTCATTTTGGATTTTTTGATTCAAATTTTTAACACCACAACAAGCACTGGAAATGAAAGTGCAAAAGTAAACATTCTGCTTAAGATTGCACGATTATGATGTGGAAAATGTAGGGGTATATAAAAGAGGAATGCCCTTGCGGCATTGGAGTGAATCGTAAAAACAACTAAAACAATTCACACCGCAAGGGCATTAAGTTCGAACTTATAAAAACAACCAACCAATTAGACTGCAAATATACATCACAAAAATATACTGTGCAAGTGATTTTTAAGAAAAAGATGTTAAAAAATAAGAAAAAGGTAATTTAAAATTATTCTAAGTTTTGTAAATATCCGTATCAAACTGTAAATGATTTTGATAGGGAAGATCAATTTTGGAAAAGAATTTTTGATCATCCAACCTTGATAGCAAATGTGTGGGATGTTATCGGATGGATCATTTTTTAATCTGCCTAAACATGAATAAAAAAGCTCGCTTGGATTAAAGTTTAATTGTAATTGATAGAGAACCAAATGAATACGATATAAATCAAGATGAGTGAAATGCCTTCGTATCTGCTCAGGCGAAATCCTTTGCCCAGATAGATCAATACAACCAAAGCCAGATTTGCAGCGATTACCATGCCTAGCTCCACATTAAGTTTGGTTTGATAGATCAATGGATTGATGATCGCACTTGTGCCGAGAACAACCAGAATATTGATTATATTAGAGCCTAATACGTTGCCCATAACAATCCCAATATTTTTTTTCATGGCGGCAACTATTGCTGTTACAAGTTCGGGTAAAGAGGTGGCTGCTGCCACGATGGTGAGGCCAACAGCAGTTTCGCTTATTCCGAGTGCCTTGGCCACTTCCAGAGCCCCGTCCGATACCCATTCACCACCAAAAAACAGTCCCGCCAGACCGATCAATATTAATAGGATTGTTTTTGGCCATGAGGCCGGTTGTTTATTTTCAACATCCAGATCAGGCTCCATGCCGTTTCTTTTCTTCAAAGTAAACCACAGGTAAACACCAAAGACAGCCAAAAGGACGAAGCCGTCAAAACGATTGATTACAAGTTCAAAGCCCATAAAATAGCCATTGGCTACCAGCCCAAAGAGTAAAGTAGCAAACAAGCCAACAGGTATATCCCTTTGCATGGAAATTCGCTCCACATGGATTGGCATAAGCAGCGCCGATATACCCAGGATGAGAAAAATATTCATGATGTTACTGCCCAGCACATTGCCAATTGCCAGATCGGAACTGCCTTTGAATGAGGCAAAAACATTGATAACCAACTCGGGCAATGAAGTGCCGAAAGCTACCACCGTAAGGCCGATAACAAGAGGAGAAAGATTGGCGCGCAAACCCAGCGAAACGGAGCCGTTTACCAACCAGTTGGCTCCCAATATCAAGACAACAAAACCAACAACAAATAAGATATAGGTTAACAGCATGATCTATTCTGTTGCTGAATAGTTTCGTTCTCCAAAAATCAAACTGCCAACCCTAACAATGGTAGCTCCTGCTTCGATGGCAATTGGATAGTCGCCTGACATGCCCATGGATATCTCCTTGAAGCTATCCTCTTGAGGAAAATAGGTTGATTTTAGCCAGTTGAAGATCTCACGGAGGTGAATAAATTCTCTTTGAACCTGCTGCATATCTTCTGTAAAAGTGGCCATACCCATCACGCCTGAAATTTGAATATTTTTCATCTTTTTGTAGGTATCCGATTCGAGCATTGTGATTGCTTCCTCGCGATTGAGGCCAAACTTTGTTTCTTCTTCAGCAATATGAAACTGTAGCAGGCATGGGATCTGCCGGTTAAATTTAGAAGCCTGTTTGTTGATTTCTTTCAGTAGTTTCAGGCTGTCAACAGCTTCGATGAGCGAAACAAAAGGCGCAATGTATTTTACCTTATTGGTTTGAAGGTGCCCGATAAAATGCCATTCAATATCGGAGGGTAATGCCGCTTGCTTCGCTTCCATTTCCTGTGCCTTGTTCTCGCCAAAACAAATTTGTCCGGCCTTGTATGCCTCCAGAATATCTTCGATGGGCTTTGTTTTGGAAACAGCAACTAATTTTACTTGTTCCGGAATTGTGCGTTTAATTTTTTTAAGCTGTTCAGAAACCAGATGTGACATTGAATGTAGTATTTATTCGTGCAAATATAAGGATTTAGCCAGCCTGAGCTGATATGTCTTAAATTTGTTGCCATTTTGTGCGACACTTCCTTGATAAATTTGTCGGGCAATTATTTTACTTTTGAAACCATTATGCAGCAATTTAAATTTCACTTTCAGATCATTCGGTTGGCAATATTTTTGTTGCTGGTTTTCAATCTGTTTCGTATCATTTTTTTACTGTTTCATCACCAAATCATTCAGGCAGAAGAAATTCCTTTTGCTGAGATTATCAGCGTATTTACGGCTGCATTTTGGCTTGATATAGCCACTATTGGTTATATTTTGATTGCTGCTATAGCGATTGCCACACTTTCGTTACTTAAGCCCGGACGCTTATGGTCATGGATTTTTAATGTGTATGTGTTTGTCATTATCTTAATGTATAGCCTGACCGCCCTGGGCGAAACCGGATTGTATGGAGAATGGAAAACAAAGCTGTCCTACAAAGCCCTTGTCTATCTTAAAAATCCATCTGAAGTATTTAACTCAGTGAGCAGCAGCACTTTTGTTATCTTGATTCTGACTTGGATCGCCCTTTCGGTTGGCTTGTATTGGGTGTATAAAAAGTGGTTCAGCCTGAGATTTGATTACAACAAAATAAAACCCGGCAGTCTTTTTTGGATGGTGCCGGTCTGGATGATCGTTTTGTTTTTGGCAATTCGGGGTGGTATCAAAGAGATACCCATTACAACCAGTGCAGCCTATTACAGTAGTTATAACCTGCTGAATCTGACTGCGGTAAATCCAGCCTACAATTTGTTGGTGAGCACTTTGGATGCACAACAATTTAATAAGGAAAACTTATTTAAAAGTATGCCTGACGAACAGGCTGTAGCCCTGGTGCAGGAATTACATCAAACGGATTGCGACAGCACGGTTTCAATTCTCAGGAAGGAAAAACCAAATATTGTTGTTTTATTGCTCGAAAGCTGGTCGGCTGATTTGATCGAATCTTTGGGGGGAGAAGCTGGCATCACACCCAACTTCAAAGAATTAGAAAGGGAGGGATTACTTTTTACTAGTTTTTATGCCAGCGCAAACCGATCGCAACAGGCAATAGGTTCCTTGTTTGCGGGTATGCCCGGATTGCCAATCACCACCATCACCAATCATCCCGAAAAATATGGTTCTTTGCCCAGTATGATCAAATTATTAAACGAGGAAGGATTCCATACAAGTTTTTATTTTGGCGGACAGCTGATCTATGGCAACATACTCTCTTATCTGATTTACAACGAGTTTGACCTGATTGTGGAAGGCAAGGACATTCGCGATGATTTTCCGCGAGGCAAACTCGGAGTGCACGA
>JAQVGO010000177.1 GCA_028696715.1 Bacteroidales bacterium | reverse complement strand
ATTTTTCGGCTAGTTTTTGTAAGGAATCAATCTGTAGCATTTTAAATTCTGCCTGTTTCATCCATTCATCCATTTTCGACATCATCTTTAAACTGTCTGCCATAGCATCTTTGCTAAAGCGAACTACCGTATCAAACACCGCCTTCGAATACAGGGATTCGTCCGGAAAGTCAAATTCGAAAACATAGCTGAACTGTGCAGTAGCAGGCAATGAATCAGAGTTTTCATCAGAATTATAGGCCAGGGTTGTATTTGTTTCCTCTCGCACTTCAACCTTTGCTATCTGTTTGCTGGATTTGATATTTTCACCCGCTTCACCTTCCATTGTTTTATTGACTTTCGAGTGCAAAGCTCTTTCATTCAAACTGTCGGGTCTGGCAAATTCGTCTTCCAAATTGATCACAGCATCGGGCAATTTCATCAGAGATTGCGCCGGATCGGCAAAGGAGCCTCCTGTGCTTACGATCAAAAACAGGGCAAACAAAGTAAGTGTGATCATTACTTTTTCACGAAAATTAATCTTTCTGGACTGATGTTTCAAAAGCCGTTCGATACGTTTCATATTTGATGTTTTATTAAAGTAAACTACTTGATTTATTAAGTTGTGCCGGGATTTGAATACCAGCAAATTTGTAAGTGCTTTGGCCAGCTTGATCTGCTCATTCTGGTGCTGAACCACCAAATCATCTGTTGCATGTTCTCTTTCCTTGCGAATAACAGCCGAGAGCCACCAAACCACCGGATTGAAAAACAATACTGACTCGACCAGGATCTGAAAAAGATTAATCAGATAATCGCGTCGTTTGATATGCGCCAGTTCGTGTGCCAAAACAAGCTCCAGCTGATCGGCAGGTAATTGACTCAACAAGGCTAAAGGCAATAGAATAACGGGTTTGAGAAAGCCTTTGGTAAAGGGAACCACAATCTTTTCTGACACCAGAAGCTGCACGGATGAGGAAATTTTCATTTTAGCTGCCAAAATCTTCAGCTTCTGAACCCAGCAGTCAGGTGCATCAAAGGCATAGCGTGTGGTGATACGCCAGTTGAGGTAAAATCCTCCAAGATTATAAATTAGCATGGCCAAAAGTCCGGCCAACCAAAACCAAAACATTGCAGGAGCAATTTGGGTGATCAAGCTTTCGGTCCAGGAGATAATATTTGATTTGTCATCTGACGCTGTGAAGGCCTGTGATTGAACAGGAAAAATCAATTCACTGAAACTTGAGCCTGTAACCTCAGTCTGATAAAGCCCGCTGACTGCATCTGGCTGAAAGTTAAAATAATTGACTATTGGTAAGATGAACAACACGATCATCCCAAATAAGCCCAAAAAATACCTGCTTTTGGCACTTGCAGCAGCCAATAATTTGAATAAAACAAAAAGAATCAAACCTAACAAAAAACTTTGCCAAACAGCATGCATCAAAGCATAGCCAATCCTGAAAATGAATTCCTCATCCGAAAAGAATAGTCCTGTTTTCACTGCTTACCTCCTTCCAGTTGTTTGATCAGGTTTTTGATTTCATCAAGCTCCTTTTGACTGGTCTTGTTGTTTCCCAAAGCCTGCATTACCAGTTTTTTTGCTGAACCTCCAAAGGCGGATTCCAGCAACTCATCCAGCAGATGTTTCTGGGTTTCATCTTCGCGGATAATGGCAGTATAAAGATGCGTTCGGGAGCTTCGATCTACTTTTACCATAGCTTTTTGCTCCATAATTTGCAGGATTTTTAAGGTTGTGGTGTATCCCACCTCGCGGCTGGCATTTAAAATCTCATTGATCAATCGTACGGTTGAGCCTCCCTCCTTCCACAATACCCGCAAAATTTCCAGCTCGGCATCTGTTGGCTTAAATTTGCTTTTTAGATTCATGGTGAATGTTTAATTACGAAGTTTTTCGTAGCAAAAGTATTTTCTCTGAAATGCTTTGTCAAGTTTTTTATACGAAATCTTTCGTAATAAATGTTAAAACGGCATGATAAATCTGTTTTTCAGTGTATTACAAATATTTTACTTAGTTAGTTAAATCTTTCAACTCTGGTTTAAATTGCCGAAATTTGCAGTTTTAAGATCAAAATCATGTCTGTCAATTACAAAAAGCTACTCGATCAGTTATACAGCGAAACAAAAGATTTTGCCAGGCTTGGTAAAGTTGCTGATTACATTCCGGCTCTGGAGCGAATTTCCGGAGATCATTTTGCATTGAGTTTGATTACGGAAAAGGGTTTACTTTATTCAAGCGGTGATCATACGATTCCATTTTCAATTCAGAGCATTTCAAAGGTTTTTAGCTTTGCAATGGTATATCGTAAAATAGGTACTGAAATCTGGAACCGGATTGGTCGCGAGCCCAGCGGTACTGCTTTTAATTCGCTTATTCAGCTCGAACATGAGGGCGGCATCCCACGCAATCCGTTTATCAATGCCGGAGCTATTGTGGTGGCAGATTTAATGCTTTCCTTTTGTAATGATCCCAAAACCAGCTTATTAAATTTTGTGCAATCCCTTGCTGGTGATGAGTCGATTGCCTATAATCCGGAAGTCGTGATTTCGGAAAGAGAAACCGGTCATCGCAACTATGCCCTGGCACATTTCATGAAAAGCTTTGGCAATATTCATCATACTGTTGAGGATGTGCTGGACCTTTATTTTCACCAATGTGCCATCGAAATGACTACGGATCAATTGGCCAGGGCATTTCTTTTTCTGGCCAAGGAAGGCAAAAACCCATTAAATGGAGAAGAAATTCTAAATCCCAGTCGCACCAAACGTTTACAGGCTTTGATGCTGACCAGTGGTTTGTATGACGAATCCGGTGATTTTGCTTTCAGGGTTGGGATGCCGGCCAAAAGCGGCGTTGGTGGTGGCATTGTCGGTGTTATTCCACGTCAGCTCAGTCTGGCAAT
>JAQVGO010000176.1 GCA_028696715.1 Bacteroidales bacterium | reverse complement strand
TAATTTACGCAAGAAAGCTTAATCAATTTAATAATGCCGTCTCGTACGTACGTATGGGACGGCATTATATTTTTATCTGACAACAGTGATATTAATTGGCAAAGATTGCACTCCAGTTTCAAGGGAGGTGCTATGGTAATTTAATGATCTTTTGCCTGTTTTGTTGCTTGTTCCAATTCGTTTCAACCATATAAACACCTTCACTCAAGCTGCTTAAATCAATTCGTTTTTTCTGCAGGCTTGTGTGTTCCGACTTTAAACATGATCCTGAAGTGTTGTAAATATTGATAATAACCTCAGCATTATCTTCTTTGTCAGTAGTCCACCAAATATAATTCCTGGCAGGGTTTGGGTATAAGTCAACAAATGGTCTTGTGGATGTGGCATCAGGAAGCGTATTAATGAGATTATCGAAGTTCAGATTATCAATAAATAATTCGGAGTTTCCCTGCATAACAGGCATGCCGGCTTCGCCAAAAATCCAGTTATAAGCACTAAAGCCTACCGAGGCACTGTCGGCCAGGTCGTAAGGCGAAAAGGGGATGTCAAAAGATGTCCAGTCGGGTACTGCTGCGTTCACTCGAATAAAAGCAGTCGAAACCGTATCCCCTTCAAAATATAAAACCGCTCCAATTACTGCCGTATCGCCGTTGACAGGTAAAAATTTGTAATAGCCAGTGAAAGAAATGGGCTGGATAGTTATTGGAAAGGAAGGTGCCCAGCTTCCCGGAAAGGGAAAGGTGACACAAAAGCCAAAGTCTGTCATTTCAGGATTTGAAACAGCATTGTTAATCAATCTAAGTGAATAATTACCAATGCCTTGTGGGAATACATCGGATGATTGAATGGGATTGCCTACGGGCCATCCATTTGAAGCGAGGGGCCAATCCTCAAACCCGGGATTTGGGATTTGTGCGTTTACATTCACAGCAAACAGGCTTATGGCTGCCAATAGCATGATCGACTTTTTCATTTTGATTTTTGTCAGAGTTTATCGTGCTGACCCCGCACTTTAATGAACTGGTTATGGTGATAGAAAAATTGAAGACCTACTGAAAACTTTTACTTCAAGAAGTGTTACGTCAATGAACGATTGAGAAACATTGATGACAACGGCGTTTATGACGTGTTAAAAAAGTATAGTAAAAGTAGGTGTTTTCAACACAAAAAGCAAGACTCTGATACGCATAAATTTTGAGCTGATTTTCCAAAATATAATCTTTAAGATACTGAATATGAAGGACAGGGAGCGTTTTGTTTTTTGGTCATGAGATACCTGATAATTTAAATAATGACGTGATATGCTTCCATTATCCATGAATAAACTCACAAATAATTATAACCAAATGAGATTATATTCATAAAAAGTTATACTTTTGAAATAAAAATGTATCCAAGAAGTTTAAAAGATAAGATCCTGAAAAGAATTAATTCAGGGAAGGCGATTGTTTTAATTGGCCCCAGGCAAGTTGGAAAAACTACCTTAATCAGGGAGGTTCTTAAGAATAAAAACTATGTTTTCTTTGATGGAGATGATCCGAAAACCAGAACATTACTAAACCAGCCCAATACCCAAGAAATCAGGCAATTGCTCGGAAATTATGATTTTGTCTTTATCGATGAGGCGCAACGAATTGAAGGGATAGGATTAACAATGAAGATTATAACGGATCAATTTAAAGCCGTACAATTATTCATAAGTGGCTCTTCTTCCTTTGATTTGTCAAATCAAATCAACGAGCCGTTAACAGGACGTAAATGGGAATATCACTTATTTCCGATATCCTGGGAAGAGTTTGAAAATCTTCATGGCTACCTGTATAGTGAGCAGCAATTGGAAAACAGGTTGCTTTATGGATTCTATCCTGATGTTTTAAATCACCCGGGTGATGAAGTAAGCATATTGAAAAATCTTGTAAACAGCTACTTATATCGGGATATTTTAGCGCAATCAGAACTGCGAAAACCAGAGATTTTGGATAAGTTGGTACAAGCATTGGCTTTGCAAGTTGGAAGTGAAGTGAATTATTCTGAATTGGGGCAAATGCTATCGGTTGACCGCAACACTGTTGAAAGGTATATTGAGCTGCTCGAAAAAGGCCATGTGATATTTAAGCTTGGTAGTTTTAGCCGCAATGTTCGCAATGAGATTAAGAAGAATAAGAAAATATACTTCTATGATAACGGGATTAGAAATATGATAATAGGAAACTTTGATCCGCTTAATCTTCGAACAGACAAAGGTGCCCTATGGGAGAATTTCCTCATTTCAGAAAGGGTGAAGCAAAATGAATACAAGGAAAGTTTGGCGAGGAAGTATTTTTGGAGAACTAAACAGCAACAGGAGGTTGATTTTGTTGAAGATATTGGAGGACGCATCTTTGGCTTTGAATTTAAATGGTCTGAGTCAAAAACAATAAAACTGCCAAAAACATTTACTGAGGCCTATCAATCCGAAAACAAAACAATAACAAGAAGCAATTTTAGAGAGTTTGTGATAATCTAGCTGCCGCTATTGTCTTGTGTTTTAGTTAGAGTAAGTTGCTCCCGCGCGAATTGGTCATGGAGCGACTTGTGCTGAGCACCCGTGGTGAGCTTGCGATGCATCGAGCTTGTCGAGATGTCGAACCATGTCGAAGTAGGGTCTGCTGAAAAAGTCTGTCGTATGCCAGATTCGAGGCGACAAGACGAAGATGTATCGATATACTTCGAGTCGCAGGCAACACAGAAGATGGCGTGCGACAGGCTAACCAACACATTGTTGTTGACATTTTTAAATTCAGAACAGGCTTTAACGAAGTAGCTTGATTCAACTATTACACTGTACTGCAAGGATTTTAGATGATTTCTAATAAAAACCTTGCGGAAACAACAATACAATAAATGGCAACTTAAATTATATCAATGTGTTAG
>JAQVGO010000085.1 GCA_028696715.1 Bacteroidales bacterium | reverse complement strand
CTAATACTTTTCCAGGGCAAAACAGGTTGTCCGGGCAGGGCAGACAAAAAACAACCTTCAAAAAATATATTATCACCCTTTGAAGTGCTAACAATTTGAGGGTCATCAAAATAAAAGGTCTTTTCGATAAATTGAGCATCAACAAATGTGCTGGTCATTAGGAATGACAGCAAAACCAATAAACGTTTCATAGGTTTGGAATTCAAAATTCAATTGTGGTTAACTATGCGTCAAAGTTAAGCTTTCATCCATAACAAGCCTCTCATTGAGCCCTTTAGATTGATTCTAAATAAACATTCGGATGTTTTTTTTAGAAACATTCACTTCTATTGTGCTATTTAATTTCGCAACAGCTCAACATCTTGATTAATCTAAAAGGATGATTTCATATAGAAACAACTTAGTGTTTTACCGGGAAGTGAGAAATATCAAACTTTTCGCGCAACATCAAAACCCCAATTCAATTACTTTTGTTTGAGCTTCAATCAAGATTAATAATGACATACCTTTCTGCCTACTTAAACGAACTTTGGGAATTAACGGTTGAAATATCACCATATCTGCTGTTTGGTTTTCTATTTGCAGGAATTCTCAGGGTATATTTTCCTCAGCGATTATTAAATAAGTATATGGGCAAATCGAGTCCGGCAGCAGCATTAAATGCCAGTTTGCTTGGTGTTCCCATGCCACTTTGTTCGTGTGGCGTTATTCCAACCGGGATCTCACTCTTCAGAAACGGAGCTTCCAGAGGCAGCACAAATTCCTTCCTGATTTCAACTCCACAAACAGGAATCGATTCCATTTTGGTAACCTATTCCATGCTTGGATTACCCTTTGCGATTATTCGTCCTATAGTGGCATTAACGACAGGCATTGCAGGCGGAATGCTCACCAACTGGCTTATTCCTGATCGAGCTTCAAACGCAGTATCGGCCAATGTTTTTGAGGCCGAAAAGGAAAGACCTTCTGTCTTGGGAAGGCTCAAACTAATGCTGAATTATGCTTTCGTCAGTTTTCTGCAGGACATAATGAAATGGCTGATTATTGGTTTGCTGCTTGCTGCGCTGGTATCAGTTATTATTCCGGATTCATTTTTTGAACAATACATTGGCAACAGTATTTTGGAAATGTTGGTCATATTGATTGCGAGCGTTCCGCTTTATGTTTGTGCCACAGCATCAGTACCTTTGGCTGCCGTTCTACTTTTGAAAGGGCTTTCGCCGGGTGCTGTCCTGGTATTTTTGATGGCCGGACCAGCCACCAATGCCGCCACGATGACAGTGCTCTGGAAAACGCTTGGCAAAAAATCCACATTAATTTATATGGCTACCATCATTGGAGGATCATTGTTGTTTGGTTTTCTGATCAATCAACTACCAACAGCATGGTTTGCTGTGTCGTTGCCTGGTGCCGGACACGAGCATCACCTGATCCCCGAATGGCTTCAGTTGTCTTCAACTATATTGCTAATGCTATTGCTTGCCAATGGTTTCTATCAGAAATACATCAAAAAAACGACCTTAAAAACAGAAAATATGGACACAAACAAAAACTTCTCACTTTTCAGCGTGCATGGAATGGATTGTAATCACTGCAAAAACAGTGTTGAATTAAATCTAAGTAAATTACCTCAAATACAATCTGTTGAAGCAGATTTGAAAACACAAACTGTAAAAATTGAAGGAAAAGACTTTGATGAGGATGGTATCAAAAAAACAGTAGAATCCCTGGGCTATAAGTTCGGGGGCAAACTATCCTGATTGTAGTTTAACAAACCGTTAATTCTTGAATTTGTGGATCATAAGCTCATTTCAATCATTGAGTTTTCCATATCTTTGACGCCCGAATTTACGCATGAATAATGAAAAACTGCCACCCGCTCATCTTCTTGTTGCTGCTTTTTGTTCAGACAATTTCTGTTAAGAGTCAGCAAAGCTTTTATAGTTGTTATACTGGTGATAATGAGCAGTATGAAGTAAGACTTCATCTTGTAAATGCCAGCAATAAACTCAATGCAAGCTTACTATTAAAAGGAAAATCAAATACGATTGAGCAGCTTAATCTGACGGGAAGATTAAAACCCGGTGGAGATTTTCATCTGGGAAGCAATTTTGGTGAAGACACCCTTTTGGTCGGTCGCCTCACAAGTTCCAGACTTGAAGCCTATTTTAAAGACAAAACAAACGATTTGGTTTTGATGCATTTACAAGCCGAAGAGCCTTCAAATCACCTGGGTCTGGATGTTGAAACATACGAACAACAGCAGGCCCTTGACTCTGCAAAAGCAGATAGTCCACAGGCCATTTATGAAGGGCAGCTGTTGGTTCCAAAAACAAACAATGCGCAATATGACAGTCTTTTCGCACTCCAAAAGAAAAGAAACAAGCTGCAATCTGTAAAGCTGGATGAATTATTATACCTTGAGGCAGAATCTTTTTTTTCTGATTATAAAAAGCTTAACAATTTCGAGGATAAGGACGCACCTGTTTATCAATGGATCAAAAGCAGCGAAGTGGCCGTGCAGTTCAATCAGCAAGGAATTATTTGTTTTTCAACAGCCGATTATGTTTATACCGGAGGTGCGCATGGACTGAGCTCGCAGTGGTTTTTTGTGTTTGATTTGGAGAGGATGGAAAGCTTAACAATGCATGATGTTTTTAAAGCTGAAGCGTTTGCTATTTTGCCATCACTCCTTGAACAATCTTTGAGAAATACCTATCAGGTAGATGCCGACAGCAGCCTCCATTCCGTAGGTTTTTTTTCTGACGAGGTGGGTCTTAGCGAAAATTTCTGGTTAAGCGCAGCCGGAATTGGCTTTTATTACAACAGTTATGAAATTGCTCCCTATTCCTTTGGTCATACTTCGGTAGTGTTGCCGTTTTCTAAAATCCACGATTTGCTTAAGCCCGAGTTGTACGAACGTTTGAAAGCCATTCAGGCATCATTAAATCCAGGCTTATGAACATTGTTTCGCTCTTCTATGAATTAATGAGTGTGCTCGGCGCACTGGCATTCTTCCTTTTCGGGATGAAGCTCATGAGCGAATCGCTGCAAAAGATTGCAGGTTTCAGGATGCGGCAATATCTTTCGGCCATAACAGCTAACCGCTGGAAAGGACTGCTGACAGGATTTGCAATCACTGGTATTCTGCAATCATCATCTGCTACTACGGTACTTGTGGTGGGATTTGTAAATGCCGGCCTGATCACCATTTTAGATTCTGTCAGCCTGATCATGGGCGCAAATATCGGCACCACCGTAACAGCCTGGCTGATCACTTTTTTTGGTTATTCATTCAATATCAGAGTAATCATTTTGCCTTTGATAGCACTTGTTATTCCTTTGTATTTCAGCAATAACTCAAAAAGAAAATCAGTGGCTGAATTTGTTTTGGGTTTTGCGATCTTATTTATCGGACTGCAATTTTTAAGAGACCTACTACCTGATATTCACCGCGAAGCAGGAATATTGGAATTCCTTCGGACAAAAGCCGAAAACAGCTTTCTATCGCTCTTTTTTGCCACTTTGATCGGCATTGGCATCACCCTGCTTATTCAATCCTCCACAGCCACTATCACACTCACCATCGTCCTATTGAGCGAAGGTATGGTAAGTTTTGAAATAGCTGCTGCACTAATCATTGGCGAAAATATTGGCACAACCGCCACAGCAAATATCGCTGCCATCGTAGCTAACCGAAACGCCAAACGAACAGCACTTATCCATACCCTTTTCAATCTTACCGGTGCTCTGCTTATCATCCCTGTTTTTCAATATGTTATGCAGTTTATTGAGGAAATCAAGGAAATTATCCTGCAGTTGAGCGAAAAGGATGCCATACTTGCTGCTCCTCTGAAAGTCAGTTTGTTTCACACTCTTTTCAACCTCAGCAATACATTGATTCTGATCTGGTTCGTAAAACCACTTCAGCAATTGAGTTATGCCATTATACCTCAGAAAAAAAATGAAGAAATTGGAAGAACCCTCAGCCTACACGACAATTTCGTAACGCCTGTTTCTGAACTTTCATTAATTCATCTGGCTAAAGAAATTAGCAAGATGGCCAAAATCAGTCAAAAAATGTTTGATCTGGTTCCAAAATTACTGATGGAGAAAAATCAGGAGGAATACCAAATGCTCAACGATAACATCAGAGCAATGGAACAGGAGGTTGATCAACAAGAGCAAATTTTGATGAACTATCTTGCCAGGCTCACAGAAAGTAAATTAAGCACCGAAAGCTCAAAACTTGTCAATGGCAGCATGATCATTGTGAATAATATCGAAAGTATTGCCGACATCTGCTTTAAGCTTGCGAGGATAATCGAACTCAAAAACAGCCAGAAAGCCTGGTTTAACCAACCGCAACGCGACAGACTTCATCTGATTTTCGAAATCGTGAAAGAAAGCCTGAATCAGATGAAAGCAAACCTTGAAAGACCTCAAAAACCAGATTTAGCGGTGGCTCAACAAATTGAAATTCAATTAAATGACCTGTCTAAAGAGTACATCGAAACCCACCTTACTGATCTCAAGGCCGGTGCCTATCCTTTTAACTCAGGAAATTTTTATCAGCAAATTGTGGTTTATTGCGAGAAGGTAGGCGATCATGCCTTTACAGTATCCGAAACACTCAACAGAAGTTATTGATTACCAACCTGAAGCTAAAACATCAGCCAAGTGAATGGTCTTAACAGGTAGCTTATGCTTGTTGATATAGGCTTCCTGATGCATCAGGCAGGAAAGGTCGGTTGAAACAATAAACTCAGCCTCGGTATCCAACGCATGTTGAACTTTTTGCTCGGCCATAGCAGTAGAAATGGCTTCATGTTTTACGCTAAAAGCACCTCCAAACCCGCAACAAACATGGCGATCCTTCATTTCGACCAGTTCCAGTCCCTTCACTTTGGATAATAACAAACGTGCCTCATCCTTAAGGCCATATTCGCGCAGGCCGGCACAACTATCGTGAAAAGTAACTTTGTGAGGGAAACTTGCGCCAAAATCTATAAACCGAATTTTATTGACCAAAAAATCTGAAAGCTCAAATAAATTTCTTGTCAACCGTTTATACTCCAGGTGGTTGGCGGTATTATGGAAAAGTTCGTGATAATAATTTCGAACATAACCCGTACAGGAAGCAGAAGGGCTAACCACCGGACGATCGTTCGGAAAATCGCTAAGAAATTTATTGCCCAGCTTTTTGGCATCATCCAAAAATCCACTGTTAAAAGCCATTTGACCACAACAAGTTTGATCGGGATTATAGTGGATGCTCACACCAGCTTTTTCGAGCAGTTTTATCATATTCATTCCTGTCTCCGGATAAAACTGATCAACAAAACAGGGTATGAACAGATCTATTGTCATGGCTTTTTTTGGCAAAATTACATGAATTTTTCACATTTCAATTAAAGCAAGCAATCCAAAAACAAATCAAGAAGTTAGCCTTGGTTGAACAGGCCTGTTTTTCGCATCATCGACCAAAATGCAGGATATGATTTTGCAACCACATCAGGGTCGTCCAGTTGAAGTGCACCTACCTTAAGTGCCAGTGGTGCAAAAGCCATGGCAATGCGATGATCGGCCCAACAATTGATTAGCAGTGGTTTTGAAGCATCAAAAACTGGCAGCTTTTTGTTTGGTTTGAGGATGTAAGAGCCTTTTTCGATCTCCTGAAAAAAAACTTCCAGCTTCAATAATTCGGTCTTTAATGCCAACAATCTGTTCGATTCCTTGTGAACCAGATTATCAAGTCCGGTAAATTTGGCCGTAATTCCCAATCCTGCACAGCTAACAGCCAAAGCAGGCAGCAAATCAGGGTGATGCCGCAAGTCGCACTCAAACGCTGAAACCACCTCACCCTGTTGGAATATCCTCACGCCATCAGGTTCCTGATGTGTTTGAACGCCTAATTGTTCAAACAGCTGTGCAATTACCTTATCACCTTGTAAGGATTCGAGACTCAAATGGTCGAGCACTAATTCACCACCCTTGCTCAGAGCCATCATCTCATACCAGTAAGAGGCAGCACTCCAGTCGGGATGTATCCGAAGACCAACATTTTTATACGGCACAGGTTCAACGATAATCTTGTCGTTTTGCTGTTTCACATCGGCTCCAAAATGTCGCATCAATGCTATGGTCATTTCAATATAAGGCAATGAGCTCTGACTTCCGCCAAGCTGCAAGGTCAGGCCATTTTCCCATTGCGGTGCTGCCAACAGCAATGAAGAAGCAAACTGACTACTTCTGGAAATATCCACAGCAGTCTGTCCTCCGTTAAGCATTTTTCCATGAATGCGTAAAGGCGCAAAACCTTCTTTGCCGGTATAAGAAATATCGGCACCTAAGCTTCGAAGCGATTCAACCAACTCTCCAACAGGCCGTTCCTGCATCCTGCCCGAACCAGTGAGCATCCATTTTCCGGGAAGTGTAGCCAGGTAGGTCAACAGGAAACGAAATACTGTTCCAGCGTTCCCACAATCGATAACCAGTGGAATTGCGGATTGCGAACATTCTTTGATCTGTTTCAGATTAGCTTTTAAAAGCTGCGTGTCTTCGGCATCGCTCAACTGTGTAATCAAACGATCAAAACCACCATAAGCACGAATCATCAGTGCTCTGTTACTTTCACTTTTACTGGTACTCAACTGAATCCTTCCCTTAAGCAGGGTGTGGGTTGGGATAAGAATTTTTGCATTTACCATATCAAAACAATTCGCTGTACCAGATTAAACACTCCCTGAGCTGTTCTGGTTCAACGGTTACATCAAAAACAGGTTTTTTGTTGCTTTCGATGCAAACCATCAAAAGCTCTCTTCCCCTGTTTTTTTTGTCGTGAGAAATGATATCCAGAAGTGTTGTAATGTCAGAAGTGACAATTTTAAATGGCTCAAAATGACGATGATAAAAGCTGACATAATCCTCTAAAACATTGATTTTTAATCCTTTTAACCTAACAGAAAGATACAACTCAGCTGCAATCCCGGCTGCAACCGCTTCGCCATGCATCAAGGTTTGTCGTTTGCTCATTGCAAAACTTTCGAACGCATGGCCGATAGTATGTCCAAAATTCAGGATTTTTCTCATCCCGATTTCTGTTGGATCTTCAGCAACCACATTCAGCTTAAACTGTGCGGCTTCGATTATAGCTTTCTGCAGTTGTTGATTCACTGAAAAAGAAAAATTCTCCAAGGGTTTTAACCCTTTCATCGTTAAAAAACCATATTTGATCAATTCGCCCAGGCCTGATTTCCATTGCCTTTCAGGTAGAGTTTTCAAAAAATCTGTCAGCACATAAACCTTAAGAGGCTGATAAAAAACACCAATATGATTTTTATATCCGTCAAAATCAATTCCGGTTTTTCCGCCCAGGGCAGCATCAGCCATCGCCAGCAGAGTGGTCGGAAAATGTATCGTGGTGATCCCGCGTTTGTAACTAGCAGCAGCAAAACCACCCAGATCGGTGATCACCCCTCCACCCAGATTAATCAACACAGCATCTCTTCCAGCATCTGCTTTGGTAAGCTGTTTCCAAATTGAATGAAGCTGATCCAAATTCTTGTTTTCTTCCCCGTGAGGAATTTCAATGAGTATAGTATCATTCTGTATTTCAATAAAATAAGACCGAATCAACGGCCAACAATAATGCCTGGTATGATCATCCAGCAAGACAAATACTTTTTGTCTTTTGTATTTGAAAACACGGATTTGCTTCTCGAAATCAGCCAGGGCATCCTGATTAAAAAAGAGGCTAGCAGTGTAAGGGTTCATCATTTTGCTTTGAGCAAATATACTTGAAATAAAAAGATCAGCTTCAAAAACACTGCTACTAATAAAAAGCTGCCAGCAGCAATTCCAGGTGATGAAACGGTAAGCGATGTTTCTGGGCGATAAAATGATTGGTAAGTTTCCCGTTAAAGGCATAAACCCCTTTTGCAAAGGCTCTGTCCGATTGCAGATAAGCTTGCACACCGCCTGCTTCGGCAATTTGCAACAACAGTGGCATAAAGAAATTATTGAAAGCAACAGAGGCTGTTCGCGGCACACGTGATGCCATGTTAGGCACCGCATAATGGGTGATGTCAAACTCCTGATAAACAGGATTTTTATGGTTTGTAGGTCTGCTTGTCTCGAAGCACCCCCCCTGATCAATGCTCACATCAATGATCACTGCGCCGGCTTTCATTTTTTTAATCATCGCTGCACTGATCATGCAGGAAGTAGTACCATCATTGGTATGCTTGGCACCGATCACTACATCAGCCGTTTGCAAGGCCTCACCTATCAGATCGGGTTGAAGTGCCGAGGTATAAATACGCTGTCCCAGGTTATTTTGCAGGGTTCTCAGTTTATACATAGAATTATCAAAAACCTTGACCAAACAACCCATCCCCAGAAAACCGCGCGAGGCATACTCAGCCACATTACCCGAACCGATGATAACCACTTCGGTGGGTGCCACACCCGGAAAACCTCCCAACATCTGTCCTTTACCATATTCAGGGTGACACAAATACTCAGCAGCCACCACAACACACATATTACCAATTATTTCGCTCATCGACCGCAAGAGTGGAAGTGCTCCGGATTTATCCTGAATATGCTCGAAGGCCAGGGCCACAAGCTTTTGCCGAAGCACCAGCTCAAACCAATCTCTGCTGTGTGCATTTTGCTGCAAAACAGAA
Source organism: Bacteroidales bacterium (assembly GCA_028696715.1). GTDB lineage: Bacteria > Bacteroidota > Bacteroidia > Bacteroidales > F082 > UBA5536. Next base: position 3,850 of record JAQVGO010000085.1, on the reverse strand, counting down.
AACAGTGCCTGGCCGTTATGCGTAAAAGCAAGCTCTTCGATATCTGGAGGTGCTACTTTCAGGATCAGATCAGCCTGATAGGTCTCGCTGGCATCCTCCACAATAGTAGCACCTGCTTCGGCATATTCGTGATCGCTGTATTGAGCAAATTTACCGGCTCCGCGCTGCACGAAAACCTGATTTCCATGCGCTGTCAACAAGCGAACACCATCCGGAATCAAGGCAATACGTCGCTCATCAGCTTGTTTTTCGGCCGGTATTCCAATTTTCAAACTGTCTTTTTTAAATGCCTTTTCAAGCTTCTCTTCCTGTGGCATCAGGCTGTGACTTCCCGCAAATCGAATAAACTGGTTTTCCTGCGACATAGGTTAAACTGCTGTGATGAGCCGGCAGCTGATCGTACGCACTCCGCTATGCTCATCAGGTTGAATATCAATTTTTACGTGATTATCCGGTAAAAGTTGCATAATCTTCTCGGGCCATTCGATCAAACAACAATTACCACTGTAAAAATAATTCTCGTAGCCAATATCATAGGCCTCTTCCAGCTTTTCTATACGATAGAAATCAAAATGAAAAAAAGACTCCCCTTCCTGAGTAAGGTATTCGTTTACAAGTGAAAATGTGGGGCTGTTTACCTCATCGGTGATATTCTCGAATCGACAAAATGCCTTGATCAGCGTCGTTTTTCCAGCTCCCATCGGACCATAGAAAGCCATCACCGGAAAATCATTTCTAATTTCGGAAAGCCAGGCGGCCACCTCTGTGAGATCAGCCGGCCTGGCTGCCACGAAAAGCTTTGGGGTCATATTCTTTGCACTTTTGGTTTGAGATGAATCACCGGGATCAGCATTTCGTAAATAGAGATTCCGCCATGTTGAAAGGTGTTGCGGTAATAATTCACATAGTAATTGTAATTGTTGGGATAGGCAAAAAAGTCGGCCGATCGCGCAAACACATAGGAAGTACTCACGTTAATGCGCGGCAAAAAAACATCTTCGGGATTCCTGACCTCAAAAACTTCTTTTGAATTGTATTTCAAGCTTTTACCGTATTTATACCGCAGATTGGTATTCACATTTCTGTCGCCCAGAATTTTTACGGGATCTTTCACATACACCGAACCGTGATCAGTTGTCAGCACCACTTCTGAATCTTTGCGGGCAATAAATCTGAGGATATCGAAGAGGCTCGAATGCTCAAACCAGGATTTCATCAGAGAACGATAAGCTGCCTCATCTTCAGCTAGTTCGCGTATCATCTCCATTTCTGTCCGGGCATGTGAAAGCATATCCACAAAATTGTAAACAATCACATTCAGCTGGTTACTCATCAGGTTCGACATATTGTCGGCCAGCTTTTTGCCTGCATTCAGGTTAAGCACTTTGTGATACGAAAATCGTATATCCTTGCCAAATCGTTTCAGTTGTTCCTGCAATAGCTCTGCTTCATACTGGTTTTTGGTGCCTTCATCTTCTTCGTCGGTCCAGTATTGTGGATATTTTTTCCTGATTTCATTTGGCATCAGTCCTGCAAAAACCGCATTCCGGGCATATTGTGTGGTGGTAGGCAAAATGCTGCAATACACCTCGTCGCGCTCAACTCTGAAAAATTCTTCAATCATGGGCTGTATCGCTTTCCATTGATCGTAGCGCAGATTATCTATCAGGATCACAAACAAAGGATTCTGGCTCCTTGCCAGATGCGGAAACACCTTATCGCGCATCAAAGTATGAGATAAAACCGGCTTACCCTGCGGTGAATCATTCAGCCAGCTCACATAATTCTTCTCTACGAAACGCGAAAACTGAAGATTAGCCTCATCCTTTTGCATATTTAGCACTTCGATAATGCCCGGATCGGCAGCTTTTTCAAGCTCCAACTCCCATCGAGTGAGCCGTTTAAATATATCTACCCACTCTTCAAAGCTGAGTTGATTATTCAGCTCCATGCCAATATTTCTAAACTCCTGCTGATAAGTCATGGTAGATTTTTCGCTGACGAGCTTTCTGTTTTCCAGGTTACGTTTCAGGCTCAGCAAAATCTGATTTGGCTTTACTGGCTTAATCAGATAATCAGCAATATTACTTCCTATCGCATCCTCCATAATCGATTCCTCTTCGCTTTTGGTGATCATCACCACAGGAAGGTTCGGATACTCTGCCTTAATTTTTTCCAGGGTTTCGATGCCAGAAAGTCCGGGCATATTTTCGTCCAGAAAAACAATATCAAGATGCTCTGCCCGAACAATATCCAGGGCTTCGTCACCATTATTGATGGCAATAACTTCATAACCCTTTTGCTCGAGAAAAAGGATATGTGGTTTTAATACGTCAATTTCATCATCTGCCCATAAAATTCTGATTTTATCCATAAATATAAATTTTTTATAACTGATTATTTTAGGTGGGTAAAGATGTTGACGATAAGTGTACTTTTGTTGTTAAATGCAAGAAACGTCGCTTTTATTGTGAAGCCTGACGCGATAAGTACAAAATTAACAATAATTATGCCCTTTGAAAGCGCAAACAAAAAGAAAATATTTAACGATCCGGTTTATGGTTTTGTAAGCATACCCGATGAATTACATTTCGACCTAATTGAACACCCTTATTTTCAACGTTTAAGGCGAATCAAACAGCTTGGACTCACCCATTTGGTATATCCAGGTGCTTTGCATACCCGTTTTCATCACAGCCTGGGAGCCATGCATCTGATGCAGCAGGCCATACAATTGCTAAATAACAAGGGTTATAACATCAGCAAGGGCGAAAAACAAGCCGCTTCGCTGGCCATACTGTTGCACGATATCGGCCACGGCCCCTATTCACACACACTCGAAAAAACTATTATTGAAACTGTGAACCATGAAAAGTTGTCGCATGTTTTTATCCAGAAATTAAATACGGAACTTGCAGGAGCATTGGATGAAGCATTGGCTATTTTTGAGGGGAAACATCCACGACAATTTTTAAGTAAACTGGTTTCGAGCCAGCTGGATATGGATCGGATGGACTACCTGAAGCGCGACAGCTTTTTTACGGGCGTTACCGAAGGTAATATCAATGCCGACCGGCTGCTGGCCATGCTGGAGGTAGTGAACGATGAACTTGCTATTCAGGCCAAGGGAATTTATTCAGTAGAGAAATTTATCGTTGCCCGCAGGCTGATGTACTGGCAGGTGTATTTGCACAAAACCGTGCTGAGTGCAGAGCATATGCTGATGAATGCCTTTTTGCGTGCCCGCGAAATTGCCGACAATCTGAAAGCCTCAACACCCGATCCGCTTTATTATTTTCTGCCAAAACAAAACAACCCACCAGATTTTGCCAGACTTGACGAAACTATTTATCAATATAGCCTTCTGGATGATTTTGATGTGTTTTCTGCGCTCAAATCATGGAGCCGCCATCCTGATAAGGTTCTTAGTTTTTTAAGTTACGGTATTGTCAACCGCAAATTATTCAGGGTGGTGATGGCCGATCAGTCTTTTGAAGAAGATCAGCTTCTGCAGCTGCAAAAGGAGATTTGCAAACACTATGGGATGGCTTCAAATGAAGCCAAACACCTGCTTATCACCGGTAAAACATCCAATCACGCCTACCATCCGCAACAGTCGCGCATTAATATTGTATATAAAGACGGCAGCATCAAAGATATTTCAGAGGCATCAGATCAGCTCAACATCAGCGTATTATCTCATCCTGTGACCAAATATTTCCTTTGTTTCCCAAAGGATGTCCCATTAGGGAATTTACATCAAAATCTTTTGTAGTTTGCATTAGCAGATATGATTTCTAAAATGAGTGATTCTTATTGACAAGCAGAGGTATAATCACAGTTCAGTTTG